>NZ_RZRW01000441.1:0-4821 GCF_003998745.1 Mesorhizobium sp. M7A.F.Ca.US.014.04.1.1
GCGACAGTGACAACCGGCGTGCCGGAACCGACCACCTGGCCAACGTCGGCGCTGACCGTGGTGACGATGCCATCCCTGTCGGCCTTGAGATCGGTATAACCGACCTGGTTCTTCGCCTGAGCCAGTGTCGAAAGGGCGGAATCACGGGTGGCGACCGCTTGGTCATAGGTCAAGGTCGCCTGTTCGAGCTGTGATTTCGGGGCAAAATTCTTGGCAAAAAGCTGCTCGGCACGCTTGCGGGCGAGTTCCACGGTCTCGACCTGCCGCTCGGCGGCATCGAGCGCTGCCTGCGCGCTCTTGACCGAAAGGTCGTAGTCAATGGGATCGATGCGGGCGAGCACATCGCCCGAGGCCACATGCTGGCCGATATCGACGAGGCGCTCGGTGATCTTGCCATTGACGCGGAATGCCAGAGCGCTCTCGGTGCGGGCCCTCACCGACCCGGAATAGGAGAGCGTGCGGGTGTCATGTACCTTCGCGATCTCGACAACCTTGACCGGGCGGATGATATCCTTGACTTCGGTTTTTTCCTGGCTGCAGCCGGCAAGCCCGAGAGTGGCGGTGACAAGCAGCACCGGGCCTACAGCGGGCAACCTGCCGATGATTGAACTGAACGAAGACACGCGCGTACTCCCGAAATGGAGATGAATCGTTGAAACCGGCGCCCGGCGGGCGGAGGCTACTTCAAGGCCTTGATTGCATAGTCGACGAGGTCGTCAGGCATTGCCCGGTTGGTCTTGGCAAGGCATTGCGCCACCATCTGCGGATGACACAGGATGACGGTCGCGGCGCCGAAACAGCGAGACGCGATAACCGGATCCTGTTTTCTGAACTCACCGGCCTCGATCCCGTCACGAATGATTTCCGCGAACAGGTCGTGAATGCTGTCGACATGCTTGTCGATCACACCCCAATCCCGTTCGAGGGCGACGATGACCATCTCGTGGACCTTCTGGTCGTCGAGCATGACCTCCATCGTCATCTTGTATTGCGCATGCACGTAGCGCCGGAGCCGCTCCTCGGCGCTGATCGGCAGGCGCGAAATCTCGTAGGCCATCTTGTAGCTGGCGCCGAGCATCCGGCCGCAGACGGCCTGGTGGATTTCGACCTTGGAGGCGAAGAAACGGTAGATGTTGGCCGGCGACATGCCGAGCTCACGCGCAATGTCGGCGACATTGGTCTTGCCGTAGCCATAGTGCCGGAACAGGCGCTCGGCGCAATCGAGAATGCGCGTTACATTTTCCTGTCGGGCGGCTTCGGCGACTATGGTGGCGGCTTCGGACATGATCCTCTATCGATTTACGAGTGACGAATTTTGATTTTCATCACTCGTAAATCGAAAAGAAGGACCTGTCAATGCGGATTCGGTATACACGTACGAATGGTGACAGATGGTGACAGTGAGAAGGTGGAATCGACGATCGCCGTTAGCGGCTGGCCCTGATGAATTCGTCATCCTAGGGCGAAGCAAGGAGCGAAGCGACGCGGCGCAGACCCTAGGATCCATGCCGCGACGTTGGTCAAAGAGTGCGACGGATCAACAGGTTTACACCGGTCAGCGAGCTGTAGCCTGCAGCCGCCATTCTCGACTGTCGGAGCTCGGCCGCAAGGTGACGGCATGGATCCCTTGGGCTGCGGAGCAGCTCCAGGGTTTCCGCGACGTCGCTCGCGACTGCTACACCCTAGGATGACGAAGCCCGCGACAAATTGTCGAGGCGAAGCATGGGTGGCGATGCAGCTAAGCCCCCTTGGCCATCTCGCGTAGCCGGAATTTCTGGATCTTGCCGGTCGAGGTTTTCGGGATTTCGGCGAAGATGACCGCCTTCGGCACTTTGAACCGGGCAAGCAGCGCGCGGCAGTGATCGATGATCTCGGCTTCGGTCGCGACCTTGCCGGGTTTCAGCTCGACATAGGCAACAGGCACTTCGCCCCATTTGTCGTCGGGCCTGGCGACGACGCCGCAAGAGGCAACCGACGGGTGCTTGTAGAGCGCGTCCTCGACCTCGATAGAGGAAATGTTCTCGCCACCGGAGATGATGATGTCCTTGGAGCGGTCCTTGAGCTGGATGTAGCCATCGGGGTGCATGACGCCGAGATCGCCGGAATGGAACCAGCCGCCGGCGAAGGCTTCGTCGCTCGCCTTGCGGTTTTTCAGGTAGCCTTTCATGACGATGTTGCCGCGGAACATGACCTCGCCGATTGTCTCGCCGTCGGCCGGTGTCGTCCGCATCGTCTCGGGGTCCATGACCGTCAGGCCTTCGAGCGCTGCATAGCGCACGCCCTGCCGCGCCTTCCTGGCGCTGCGCTCGCCCTTTTCGAGATCATCCCAGGCGCCGTGCCATTCGTTGACGACCGCCGGGCCATAGGTCTCGGTCAGGCCGTAGAGATGGGTGACGGCAAAGCCGGCATCCGCCATCCCCGACAGCACGGCTTCCGGCGGGGGTGCTGCAGCCGTGTTGAAAGTGACCGTCTGCGGAAATGCGCGCTTGTCCTCGTCCCTGGCATTGATCAGCACCGACATGACGACCGGCGCGCCGCACAGATGGGTGACGCCCTGATCGGCGATCGCATCGTAGATCGGCTTCGGCCGCACCCAGCGCAGACAGACATGGGTGCCGGCCTGGACGGCGAGCGTCCAGGGAAAGCACCAGCCATTGCAGTGGAACATCGGCAGCGTCCACAAATAGACCGCGTGCTTGGCCATGCCGGCATGGATGGTGTTGGTGTAGGCCATCAGGGCCGCACCGCGATGGTGGTAGACGACGCCCTTCGGATTGCCCGTCGTTCCGGACGTGTAGTTGAGCGAAATCGCATCCCACTCGTCGTCGGGCATCGACCAGGCGAAGTCCGCGTCGCCGCCTGCGACAAATGCCTCATAGTCCAGTGAGCCTACCCGCTCGCCCTTTGGGTACGGCGCGTCGGCGGCGTATTCGGGATCGTCATAGTCGATGACCAGCGGCTTGACCCTGGCCAGTTCCAGGGCCTGCTTGACGACGCCGGAGAATTCGCGGTCGACGATCAGCAGCTTGGTCTCGGCATGATCGAGTTGGAAAGCGATGACCGCCGCATCGAGGCGGGTGTTGAGCGAATGCAGCACCGCCTTGGTCATCGGCACGCCGAAATGCGCCTCCAGCATCGGCGGCGTGTTTGACAGCATGACGGTGACGGTGTCGCCCTTGCCGATGCCGCGCTTCTGAAGGGCCGAGGCAAGCTTCAGCGACCGCTGCCAGAAAGTGCGATAGTCGATGCGCTGGCGGCCATGGATGATGGCGATATGGTCGGGATAGGTCTTGGCCGCGCGCTCCAGATAGGTGAGCGGCGTCAGCGGCTGATGGTTGGCCGCGTTCTTGTCGAGATCCTGTTCGTAAGGATTGCCCATCCCATGCTCCCCGCGATTTTCTTTCAGACGTTCTAATCACAGGCTCGGGCCGCGTCACCACAAACGATGCCACGACAGAGCGCATTCGGCACAATGATGAACCAGATTCGGCGCAAGCGGGAGCATCGCATACCTCTGCCCAGTTTGACTTTTGTCGAGAGCCGTGAATAATGTCAGCTGAGGAGACGGCATGGCGATCCGACCGGCAGAACAACTCATCCACAAGGCCGCCTGGCTCTACTATGCCCATGGCCTGCGGCAGGACCAGGTGGCGAGCCAGCTTAACATTTCCCGTGCCTCGGTCGCCATGTACCTGCGCAAGGCGCGCGAGACCGGCATCGTCAACATCTCGACTTCGACCCAGCTTTTCACCGACGACGTGCTGGCGCGCAAGCTCGAGGATGCGCTGAGCCTCGACGCCGTCTGGATCGCGCCGGAGAATGATCATATTGCCGACCCGTCGACGGAAATCGCCGTGCTGGCGGCGAGCGTCTTTCTCGAACTGGTCAAGAAGGGCGACCGCATCGGCGTCGCCTGGGGCCGCACCGTCTATATGATTGCCGACGTCATGTCCTATGCCGACCTGCAGGATGTCACGGTGGTGCAGCTCTGCGGCAATCTCGGCGCGCCCTATTCCTATCGCCCCGACCAATGCACTATGGAAATCGCGCGGCGGCTCAACGCCAAAGGGCTCAATTTCTACGCGCCGCTGGTGCTGTCTACGGAAGAACTTGCGCGTGCGCTGCGTGCCGAGCCGGTGATCCGGGAACAATTGTCGGGTGTCGGCGAATGCGACCTGGCGTTATACTCGGTCGGCGCGGTCGACGCCGACAGCCATCTGGTCAAATGCGGCGCGCTGACGCCAAGCGAAATGGCGGATCTGCGCAGCCAAGGCGCTGCCGGCGTGATTGCCGGGCAGATCATAGACGCCGAGGGCAAGGTGCTCGACTGCAGTTATAACAGGCGGGTGATCTCCGCCGAGCTTGCCTCGCTGCGCGCCATCGCCAGGCGGTTGGTGGTGGTGCAGGAGGACAGCAAGTTCGAACCGCTGCTCGCGGCGATCGCCGGCGGCCTTTGCACGCATCTGGTGGTCGGCGCACACATGGCGCAGCGGCTCCTGGATCATGCGGCTGCCACGACAGAAAAGGCCTCCTAGGAAATCCCCTCTCCGTCGCCGGCGCATTGTCATCAAAGCGTCGCGGCATTGCTGTTTCACCATCAAAGACAAACAACCGGACGAAGCGAACATGAAGAATTTGTGGAATGACGAAGCAGCCGAAAAACTCGTCGCAGACTACGCGAAAAAGGGTGTCGGCCGCGACCTGGCGCTGCGCGTCTACACGACCCGGCTGCTCGGCGGCGAACCACGGCTGGTCCTGCATGGCGGCGGCAACACCTCTTGCAAGACGACGGCAACCGACCTCGTCGGCGACCAGTGGGAC
>NZ_RZRW01000442.1:0-4819 GCF_003998745.1 Mesorhizobium sp. M7A.F.Ca.US.014.04.1.1
TGACAAGATTGATCCGGAGAAGGTGTGATGGAAAACATTCGACCCATTAAGACCGAAGCCGATTACGATTGGGCGATCGCCGAAATCACTAAATATTTCGAAAATGAGCCGGAGGTCGGCTCTCTCGATGGTGACCGGTTCGACGTTCTCGCCACCCTGATCGAGGCTTATGAGGATAAGCACTACCCGATTGAAGCACCGGATCCCGTTGAAGCCATTCATTCGCACATGGAACTGTTCAACCTGTCGCGGAAGGCGCTGGCCGAGGTGATCGGATCATCACCCCGGGCGACCGAGGTGTTGAACAAAAAGCGCGCACTCACCCTGGATATGGTCTTCAAACTGAACAAGGAATGGAAAATTCCCGCCGAAGTCCTCGTGCAACCCTATCACCTTGCAAATGACAGGGGCCGCAGGCGCGCCTAACATGCACCGATTCTCCTAAGCCGCGCGTTTGGGCTCCACCGCGAACGGGCTGAGGCCGAGCCAGGTCTGCATCTTCCTGCCGATGGCCTGGTCGCCGGTCAGGGCAACCCTGGCGCCGGCCTTCTCGACGGTCAGCACTCCCATCCAGATCGCCGTCATCGTGTGCAGGTCGGTCGAGACGTAGAGATCGACATCGAAGCCCGGATCGTACCAGCACAGATCGACCTCACCGTGCTTCTCGACGATCAGCCACCACGACCGTTTGGACGCCGGGAGATCCTGATACAGGAATTGTATCACCGTGCGCCCTTCAGGCAGCGGCGAGGGGTTTAGATTGCGCCGCATGTCCCACATCAGCAACGACGGATCGAGGTTCTTCAGCGACAGCCGGGATTCGACCCATTTCTGCCCCCAGAAGCCCATTGCCTCGACGACAGGACGCAAATCCCGGCCGGCTTCCGTCAGCCGATATTCGAAGATGCCTTTTTCGCCCGGCACTTCCTTGCGCTCGACGATCCCGGCGATCTCAAGTTCCTTCAGCCGTTGCGACAGAAGGGTCGGCGACATTTTGGGGACGCCGCGGCGAAGATCATTGAAGCGGGTCGAGCCGGCCACCAGTTCACGCATCAGCACCATGGTCCAGCGGGTGCACAGCACCTCAGCGGCCATCGATAGCGGACAGAATTGTTTGTATCCGTGCTGGCTCATGATTGGTGCCTCTCCCTCAAACCTGACCGAATATTAGGCCTTCATGAATGAAGCGGCCAGTACGGAAACTGTACTGCCCCGGTACAGATCGCGGACTGGTTGGCGAGGGTCCTGCCATGCGAGCCTTTTGGCCGGTTGCACGGGATACGCCTGTGCACCGCAACCAGGAGACCACCATGACCGCCTACGTTATCGCAGACATCAAGATAAACGACCCGCAGTGGGTGCCGGCTTACGCCGCCTCGGTGCACGATCTCGTCCACAAGCATGGCGGCAGATATCTGTCGCGCAGCGGCAATGTGAAAACGCTTGAAGGCAAGCCGCTCGATACCACGCTGATCGCGCTGATGGCGTTCCCGTCGGAAGCGGCGGCGCGCGCCTTCACCACCGATCCTGCCTACGCGCCCTTCGTCTCGGCCCGTCAGGACGGCAGCGACAGCCGTTTCCAGATGATCGACAACACCGATCTGGCCGGAACGATCCCGTATCTGCCGAAGGGATGATCCTTTTCGGTAGCCGTTACATCAATTTCGGGATCTCCAAGCAACAACAGCCACAGCGCTTGCCTGCCGGGCCTCCGTATTTTCGGCGGCCGGCCAGCTGTGCTTTTTCAAGAAGAATGGAATGAAGATGATATCAAACTTTCGCAGCGGACTTCTTATGGCGGGGACCATGCTGGCAATCTGCACCACCCTCGCGCAGGCGCATCAGGAGCCGGCTGAAGCTGCCTCCGGCCCGCTGGCCGACAAGGTGCGGGCTGTCAACAGCCGGTTTGTCGACGTCAAGGCAGCGGTATCAGAGGGCTATGCGCCTATTCCTTGTGCCAGCGGCATCACCGGCGGCGCCATGGGCATCCACTATGTCAACGGCCAGTATCTGAAGGACGACAAGATCGACATCGCCCGTCCCGAAGCTGTGATGTACGAGCCGATGGCCGATGGCACGCTGAAGCTGGTGGCGGTCGAGTACATCACTTCGAAAGGACCGGCATCGTTGGACGGCCAGCTGTTCAATTTCAACAGCGCCCCCAACCGCTATGGCCTGGGTGAATTCTACGAGCTGCATGTCTGGGCCTGGAAAGGGAACCCGACAGGCACGTTCGCCGACATGAATCCGAAAGTGTCATGCGAGCACGCAATGGCGCCGAGCCAATAAGCAATGAGGCCAGGCGGCATTGACGCCGCCTGGCCCGAACGATCGTTTTGCCTGATCGCCTCAGGCGGTCTTGATCAGACCGAGCTGGGTGAGGGCGGTGACGCCGTCATCGAGGCCGATTTCCTCGACGATCCTGCCGTCAACCACCTTCAGCACCGTGGTGCCGGTGAAGCGCATGGTGCGGCCGGTGGCGGCCGGCAGCGAACCGACGAGGAAGTCGCCGAAGGCTGGGCCGGTATGCGTGCCGCCGCCCTCCCACTGGCCGACGACATAGTCGCCCTCGGCAATCAGGTCGGCGGTGGCCCAGAAGTTGAGGTCCGGGAAGGCGGCGCGGAAGTCGGCCATGAAGGCCTTGATGTCGTCGCGGCCGCGGCGCGGCTCGTGCAGCGAATATTTCAGCAGCATGTCGGGTGCCGCGATCTCGTCGACGACCGACAGATCGCAACGTTCACCCCAGAAGTGGGTGAACCATCTGACGACGACGGCCTTGTTGTCTTCTTGCTTGGTCATTGGAAGGTCCTTGTTGTTGTCGTGCATGGGATCATCGGCGCCGCCGATGATCCAGGGGTCACCGGCTTGCGCCGCTGACCTGGGCAGCAGTAGGACGATCCGCCAGACACAAAACTCCGGTTCCTGCCGGCCAATCGAAAAGGCGGGTTCGGCGCCGGGCAGGGCCGCCTGGGCCGGAACCCGTTCCGCTGAGCCCAAGCATGGCTGCCCCGCCTCAGCTAGACCCTGGAAATCGGATGGCCACGGGAGAAGGCGATGGCAATGAAGAAGACCTATGAAAAGCCGAGGCTCGAGAAGCGCGAAAGACTGTCCGGCGTGACGGCGGGCAATGTCGTGTCGTCGACCTGGGGAAATTGACGGCTGCCTGGAGTAGTTCGGTACGGCCTTGATGAACAGGGGCTCCCAATCAGACGTCGACACTCCGCCCGCGCGGTAACTGTTTCTTCTCTGGTTTTGCCGCAGATTGCGCCGCGGTGGAGCAGGCGAAGCAGACGATGGCGCGTCAGGGTAAGAAAAGTCGCAATGGAACGTTCTGGGCAAAAGCCCTGGAGCGCGCGCATCTTGGCGTCTGGGACTGGGATCTTGTGACCGGCGACTGCTTTTATTCCGCGACCTGGGCGCGGATGCTAGGCTACGATGAGAGCGAATTGGCCAACACCAGCGACCTTTGGCTGCAACTGACCCATCCCGACGACCGCGAGCGGGCGCTGGCCAGCGGCGACCGCCACATTGCCGGCCTGACCGACGCCATCGAGACCGAATTGCGGCTGAAGCACAAGCAGGGACATTGGGTATGGGTGCTCGATCGCGGCGGCGTCGTCGAGCGCGACGCGATGGGAAAGCCGCTCAGGCTGATGGGTGTGCAGACCGACATCTCCAAGCAGAAGGCCGCCGAGGCCGAACTCGAGCAGGTCAATGTGCGGTTTCGCCTGGCGCTCGCCGCCAGCGGCACCGGCATCTGGCACCACGACCTCGCGGGCGGCAAAAGTTATTGGGACCAACGCACCAGGGAGATTTTCGGGCTCGTCTCCGACACCGCCGAAGTCGAGCGCGACCACTGGTTCGGCTATCTGCATCCGGACGACAAGGAGGCCGCGTCGCGCGCGCATCTGGTGCCGCTCGAAACGGACAAGGTCACCGCCGTGCAATACCGCATCGTGCGGCGCGACGGAGAGGTCCGGCACATAGAATCCCTGCTGCGTTTCATCGCCGACCCGCAAATCCGGGACCGCCGGCTGGCGGGGCAGATCCTGGGCACGGTGCGCGATATCACCGAAGACAAGCAGCGCGAGCAGGAGCTTGCCTATGCGGCCCGCCATGACGCGCTCACCGGTCTCTTGAACCGCGCCGCGTTCGACCGGCTGCTGGCCGATCATATCGCGGCCGCGCAGTTGCTGCCGCTTTCCGTGTTCTATGTCGATCTCGACTACTTCAAGGCGCTCAACGATTTTGCCGGCCACGCGGCCGGCGACCTGGCACTGAAAAGCGTTGCGCAAGGCATTCTGGGCTGCCTTCCCGCGACGGCGCATGCCGCGCGCCTGGGCGGTGACGAGTTCGCGCTGCTGATGCCCAATTGCGATGCGGCGCAGGCCGGGCGGCTGGCCGACGCGGTACTTGCCGCGGTTCGCGATGCCGAACTTGGATCGACGGCCACGTCGCGCAAGCTGGCGGCCTCGATCGGTATCGCTTTCGTCGATGACGCCGACACGACGGTGGCCGACGCGCTGGCCTGTGCCGACGACGCCTGCTATGCGGCCAAGGCCGCCGGGCGAAACCGATTTGCCGTCTTCTCCACCGATACGGCATCGGGTTCGGGTGGCCTCAACGCGGCGCGCATCGTCGCCGATACCGTCGATGCCATGGAAGACGGCAGGCTGAAGCTGTTTGGCCAGGAAATCCATCTTCTGGGCCGTCCCTGGCAGGAAAGCCGTCATGTCGAAGTCTTGGCCAGGATCGCCGCACGCAACGGCCGGCTGGTGCCACCCGGCGAGTTCATTCCGGTGGCCGAGCGGTTCGGCAT
>NZ_RZRW01000443.1:0-4818 GCF_003998745.1 Mesorhizobium sp. M7A.F.Ca.US.014.04.1.1
GACGAACGCGACCCGTTCCCTCCTCAACACGGCCAGGGTGATGGCGGAAAACCCGGTGATGCTGCGGCTGAAGGAGCTCGAGGCGCTGGAAACCATCGCCGGCAAGGTCGAGCGGCTGACCGTCCACAACGGAACGGGCGGGCTGCTGAACGATCTGGTCAAGCTTCGCGACAGCTGATGCATGTCGCCAAAAGTGTTCCGCTTTTGGAAAAACGACACGCATCGAAATAAGGCTGACGTTGCGTCAACAGAAGGGCCGCCGGGTAAACCGGCGGCCCTTCTTGCGTTTCGAAGGAAACCTACCCATCTGCGCCCGGCGTATCAGGCCTTTTCCTGCCGGAAAAAACCGATTAGACAGCGCCCAAACAAGATGCGGACAGATTCCGCCCGCAACCGAAGGAAAAGCCCTTGTCCACCACGTTCGACAAAGTCGCCAAGATCATTGCCGACACCAGCGAGATCGATATCGACACCATCACGCCCGAGAGCCACACGATTGACGATCTCGGCATAGACAGCCTCGATTTTCTCGACATCGTCTTTGCCATCGACAAGGAATTCGGCATCAAGGTGCCGCTGGAAAAGTGGACCCAGGAGGTCAATGACGGCAAGGCTTCGACCGACGATTACTTCGTCATGAAGAACCTGTGCGCCAAGATCGACGCGCTGGTCGCCGCCAAGACCGCCTGACGTCAGTTGAGCGCACGATCTTGACGCGCTCTGCCGCCTGACCCACAAAGCCGCACATGAGCAGCCCCCGCGACGTCGTCATATCAGGTATCGGCCTTGTCTCCTCGCTGGGGGAAGGTCCTGACGCCCACTGGCAGAAGCTCGCGCAACCGGGCCCGCAGCCGGTGCTCGAAGCGACGCGCTTTGCACCCTATACTGTCCATCCGCTGCCTGAGATCGACTGGAACCTGCAGATCGCCAAGCGTGGCGATCAGCGCCAGATGGAAACCTGGCAGAGGCTCGGCACCTATGCTGCCGGCCTTGCACTGGACGACGCCGGCATCAAGGGCAATGACGAACTCTGCGCGACCATGGACATGGTTGTGGCGGCGGGCGGTGGCGAGCGCGACGAGGCGGTCGATGCCGCCATTCTCGCCGCTTCGGAAAGCCGCAATGACCGCGATGTACTGCTCAACGAGAAATTGACCACCGAATTGCGCCCGACACTGTTTCTGGCCCAATTGTCCAACCTGCTCGCCGGCAACATCTCCATCGTCCACAAGGTCACCGGTTCGTCCAGAACCTTCATGGGCGAGGAAGGTGCCGGTGTCGCCGCGGTTGAAACGGCCGCCGCACGCATCCGCTCGGGTCAGTCGACGCATATCCTGGTCGGCGGTGCCTTCCAGACCGAACATCCCGATATGCTGCTCGGCTATGAACTCGCCGGCTATCTGCATCGCGGCCCATGGAAGCCGGTTTGGCAAAGACAGGGCACTGAGGGCGGTGGCGTCGTGACCGGCTCCGGCGGCGCCTTCCTGGTGCTGGAGCAGCGCGAACACGCGATGAGCCGCGGCCGCAAGATCTATGCAGAACTTGGACCGGTCGTCTCCGGCCGCGCCCGGCGGCCACGGGGAGAACTCGACGCCGAGATCGCCGCACTGCTCAAGCAGGCTGCATTGCCGAACGGCAAATTGCTGACCCTGTCGGGCGCATCGGGGGCGCATGCGGCGACAACAGCCGAGAAGGCAGCGCTCGATGCCAATCCGGCGATCGCCGCGCGTGGCTTCTCGACGCTGACCGGGCACATGAAGGAAGCACAGTTTCCTTTCGCTGTGGCACTGGCGGCACTCGCTGTCGACCGCAAGGCCGCCTATCCTGTTTTTGATGCCGCAGCCGAGACGCCGTTCGAAGGCGTTCCCCAATCCGTCCTTGCAACGGCGATCGGCTATCACCAATTCGAGGGCATGGCGCTGGTCAATGCCGCGTAACGCGGCTCCACGACCCATGCTGCAACGATAAGAGGGCTCCCGGATGGCCAATCTCAGAGATCACATGGGCAGGCCGATCGTCGCCGTCACCGGCATCGGCGTGGTGACCTCGCTTGGCGTCGGCAAATCAGACAATTGGGCGGCACTGACCTCCGGCAAGTCGGGCATTCACCCGATCACCCGCTTTCCCATCGATCAATTGAACACCCGCATCTCCGGCATGGTCGATTTCCTGCCGTCGAGCTCGAAAGGCGCCAGCCCACTCACCTATGAGCTAGCCGAGCTTGCGGGCTTAGAAGCGGTGAGCGAAGCCGGTCTTGATTCCAGCGATTTCGGCGGACCGCTCTTCCTCGCATCGCCGCCAGTCGAACTCGACTGGGCCGAGCGCTTCTCGCTCTACAATTCTGACAAGGACAAGGATGACACCGCCGCCGAAAGACTGCTTCGGGTCGCGCGTAGCTTGAAAGAGCTGGATATTTTCGAGACCACCCAGTTCGGTTCGATCGCCGGCCGCCTTGCCGATCGCCTTGGCACGCGTGGTCTGCCGATCACGCTGTCGACGGCTTGCGCTTCAGGCGCCACCGCGATTCAGCTCGGTGTCGAGGCGATCCGACGCGGCGAATGCGACCGTGCGCTGTCGATCGGCGCGGACGGTTCCGCGACCGCCGAGGCATTGATCCGTTTCTCATTGCTTTCGGCGCTCTCCACGCACAACGACATCCCCGAAAAGGCGTCGAAACCCTTCTCCAGGGATCGCGACGGCTTCGTGTTGGCCGAGGGATCCGGGGCGCTGGTGTTGGAATCGCTTGAGACGGCATTGGCTCGCGGCGCGACTATTCTCGGCGTCCTGGGCGGTTGCGGCGAGAAGGCCGACGACTTCCACCGCACCCGCTCCAAACCGGACGCTTCACCGGCCATCGCCGCGGTCCGCGCCGCCCTCGTCGATGCCGGACTGGGTGAAGACGAGATCGACTACGTCAATGCCCACGGCACCTCGACGCCCGAAAACGACAAGATGGAGCATCTGGCGCTGTCGACGGTGTTCGGCGAGCGGATCGGCTCTATGCCGGTCTCGTCGAACAAATCGATGATCGGTCACACGCTGTCGGCGGCGGGCGCTGTCGAGGCGGCTTTCTCGCTGATGACGATGCGCGAAAGCGTCATTCCGCCGACCATCAACTATGACAATCCCGACCCCGCGATCGTGCTCGACGTGGTGCCGAACAAGAAGCGCAACGCCGAGGTCCGCACCGTTCTGTCGAGCTCCTTCGGCTTCGGCGGCCAGAACACTTGCCTTGTCATGGCGCGGGAACCGGTCTAAGCGACCTTTTTCAGCCAGACTGAACCGACAGGCCCCATGCGCGCATTGCAACTTATAGAGGACCGCCGTCTTGAGACGGTGGACCTGCCGCCTCCTCCACCGCCGGCACTCGGCGAAGTCACGCTGCGCATCAAGGCAGTAGCGCTGAACCATATCGACGTCTGGGGCTGGCGCGGCATGGCCTTCGCCAAGCGCAAGCTGCCGCTGGTCGTCGGCGCGGAGGCCTCCGGCGAGGTCGAGGCGGTTGGCCCCGGCGTTTCCAGCCTGCTGCCCGGACAATTGGTGTCGATCTATGGAGCGCGCACCTGCGGCCTCTGCCGAGCCTGCCGCGAAGGCCGCGACAACCTCTGCGAACATGTTTCGGGCGTGCACGGTTTCCATCTCGACGGTTTCGCGCAGGAGAAGATCAACCTGCCGGCCCGCCTGCTGGTCCCTGCCCCGCCCGGCGTGACCGACATCGGGGCGGCGGTGGCGCCCGTCACCTTCGGCACCGTCGAGCACATGCTGTTCGACAACGCCAGGCTTCAACCCGGCGAAACCATCCTTATCCATGCCGGCGGATCCGGCATCGGCTCGGCGGCCATCCAGTTGGCCAAGCGGATGGGTTGCACGATCATCACTACGGTCGGCTCCAACGACAAGATCGACAAGGCCAAGGCGCTCGGCGCCGACCATGTCATCAACTACCGCGACGACCGTTTCGAGGGCGTCGTGCGCAAGCTGACCAAGAAGAAGGGCGTCGACGTCGTCTTTGAACATGTCGGCGCCGACACATTCGCCGCCTCGATGCTGTGCCTGAAGCGTGGCGGCCGCCTGGTGACCTGCGGTTCGACCTCCGGCGTGTCGACGCAGATCAATTTGATGCAGCTGTTCCAGCAGCAATTGAAACTGCTTGGCTCCTTTGGCTGCCGCATGGAAAACATGGCCAACGCCATGCAGAAAATGGCGGCGGGACAGGTCGCACCCGTCATCGACACCGAAGTCGGCTTCGACGGTATCGACGCCGCGCTGAAGCGCATGGAAGGCCGCGACGTTTTCGGCAAGATCATCCTGCGCGTCGGCTAGAGCCTTGACCTCTGTATTCAAGAAGTTCCGCCGGGACCTCAAATTTCGTTACGGCAGGCAACTGCGCCAGCTCAATTACTGGCTGGTGGCGCGGGCAGCGATGATGATCATCTCGGTCCTGCGCCTGCTGCCGGCCGACAGTGCGCTGAATTTCGCCGACCGCGTCGCACGCCTGGTCGGCCCCCGGGTGGGACGCCATCAGGTCGCCGTCGACAATCTGCGCAAGGCCTATCCGGAAAAGAGCGAAGCCGAAATCCAGGCGATCGCCTCCGACATGTGGGGCAACATGGCTCGCCTTGCCGCCGAATACATCTTTCTCGACGCCCTCTTCGACTACGACCCCGCAGCCAGCGAGCCCGGCCGCGTCGAGGTCAAGGGAGCTGACCACTTCGTCGAAATAGCCAGCGAAGAGAAGCCGCACATCGTCTTCACCGGTCATCTCGGCAATTTCGAATTGCTGCCGGTGGCGGCCGCGACTTTCGGCATGAACATCAC
>NZ_RZRW01000444.1:0-4812 GCF_003998745.1 Mesorhizobium sp. M7A.F.Ca.US.014.04.1.1
GGGCGGGGTGGCGCCCCGCCGAAGGAAATGCGGCCCCGCCAGCCGGAGCTGCCGAAAATGGTGCCCGCCGGCCCCTACAATCCGCTCGGCGCAAGGGCGCTCTACCTGTCTCGGGACGGGCGCGACACGCTCTACCGCATACACGGCACCAACGACCCGTCGGGTGTCGGCTTCGACGGGACATCGGGCTGTTTTCGCCTCACCAACACGGATGTGATCGATCTTTTCAAACGCGTCGCGGTCGGCGCAAAGGTGGTGGTCCAATGACGATGATCAGCGAACCGGACATGCCGGCGATCGATATCGGAAACCAGGAACAGCGCGAACCGGCTGCCGCCGGGAAACCCAGCAAGGCAAAGACGATCGCCGTCATCGTCGCCGGCGGCGCGCTTCTGATCACCGCAGTCAACATGGCGGCCGCGGTCTATCTCTATCGGGGCATGAGCGACCTGCGTTTCGTCGAGGCGCGGCTGGAGCAGCTCGGCGCATTCGAGCAGCGGATCGCAGCCCGGCTCGACACGGTCAACAACGGTTTTCAGAGCCGGTTCGAGAAACTGGACAGCCAGTTGCAAGGCAGCTTCAACGAGATCGATGCCAGCATTGCCCGGCTTGGGCAGACTATGCCGGTCGCCGGCGGCGAGGCCATGCCGGGCGTGGAAGAACCGTCCGAAATCGCCACCAGCACGCTGGCGCAAGCGCCCGAAGCCCTCGGCGGCGAGAGCGCGAGCGAACCCGGCGTCATCGAAGCGCCCGCACCCAGGAGGAGAATCGCATCGGCGTCGCCCCCTGCTCCCAGCTCCAATTACCAGCGCATCCAGCAGCCCGACGGCAAGGTCTATTACCGCCGGATCAACTAGACCCAGCAGAGCCCGGATCGTGCAAGGTGTAAGTGGCGAACGATCTAGAGATCGCGCTGCAGCGCCAGGATGCGGATGGCCCGGACGGACCGCTCCCGCGCCTCGGTGAGGAAGGCGATGTGGCAGTAGGCACAGGCCACGAAGCCCAAAAGCAGCACCAAGCTGTTCTTGAAGGTGAAATCGACGGCCAGCGAATAGGGAAGACCCTTGGGCGACGTGAATTCGGCAATCGTGCTTGCCGTTTCCGAATGGCTGCCGACCGCGATCATCAGCCCGGCGAAAATCAGGGCGATATGGTTGGCGAGGAAGAAGAAAGCCGACCGCTTGGCGTGGCACGCCATCCAGCAGACGATCGATGCGGCGGCAAGGATAGCGGCTTCGAAAGCCATGGAACCGCCCAGCCAGACATCCACCTGCTGCCAAAGCACCGTCGACAAGGGGCGCAGTTCAAGCCATAGCCACCATGCGGTGGGGCTGGCTGGATAGATGCCCAGCAACAAGGTCGCCATGCGCTCCCCTGCCAGGACCGCCAGAATGAGAAACGGAAAGGCGAAAAGCAGGAGCGGCTTGCGTTTCATGTTCCCTCGACAATCTGCAGGCCAGGATAGGCCGCATAGATTGCGCAAGGCTTAACAACCCTACTTCCGGCCCTCTCCCGATTGCGAGCGTTCGAGGACGGCGAAGAAGATCACGGTGAGCAGAAGCACGATCAGCAGCAGCACGAACGCGGCTGCCGCGCCTTCGTTGAGCGAAAGGCCGAGAAAGGCACGGCGATAGGCAAAGAAGCTCAGCACTTCGGTCGCGTTGCCCGGCCCGCCCTTGGTCAGGACATAGGGCAGATCGTAGGTCCGGAATTCGTTGATCAGCTGGATGATGATGGTGATCGCCGCGACCGGCCGAAGCATCGGCAGCGTGATGTAGAGGAATTGCTGCCAGCCGCGCGCGCCGTCCACTTCAGCAGCCTCATAGGGATCGCGCGGCAAAGCGGCGAGCCCCGCGGCGAGGATCAGCACGACGAAGGACATTTGCTGCCAGATGTCGATCGCCGCCATCGTCCAGAGTGCCATGCCTGGCGTGCCTAGCCAGTCGAGGCGCGGCAGGCCTGATATCTCCATGAGATGATTGGCGATGCCGAGATTGGGCTGGAGCAGCATGCGCCAGATCAGGGCGACGCTGATCGGCGACATCGCCATGGGAATGGTCAGAACCGCGAAATAGACCGGCTTCATCCGGACCGTCCGGTTGAGCATCAGGGCAATGCCGAGCCCGATCACGAATTCGCCGACCACGGTCACCGCCGAATAGCGCACGGTGAGCCAGAGCGCGTTCCAGAACAGCTCATCGCCGATCATCGAAGCGAAATTCTTGAACCCGACAAGCGGCAGGAGCTGCGGCTTGATCAAGGTCATCGAGGAGATCGAGAGGATGCAGGCATAGGCCAGGGGAAAGCCCATCACGATCGCCAGCAGCAGCAGGCCGGGCAAGGCAAAGGCCCAGCCGGTCCGCCACTCGCGGCCACGGGCAGCCCATCCTTTTTTGATCGCATTGTGCATCGTGGCCGAGCCTTGGTCGGGGTGGCGTTGCTGATCTCGTCAAGATCCGGGGTCTGGAAAATCCGGCGCGGCTGACATCGCCGCGCCGGGTCTCCTTGCCGAGCCGGACCGCTATTTGTCGAGGAGCCCCTGCAGGCCGTCGGAAGCTGCCTTCAGCGCCGCGTCCGATGTCGCCTGGCCGCCAGCCGCCAGCGAAAGCTGGGTACCGAGCAGATCCTCGTATTGCGCCGAATAGGTGAAGATCGGGAACGACTTGCCGGTCGCCACCACATCCTGGGCGGTCTTGTAGAAGGGATATTTCGCCAGCACCGCCGCATCGGCATAGACATCGCTGCGCACGGGCGCGTGGCCCTCGAGCGCGCGCTTCACCGAAACATCCTTGCTCTGCACCCACTGGATGAAGGTCCAGGCGGCTTCCTGCTCTTCCGGCGACGTGTTCTTGGGAATGCCCCAGCCCCAACCGCCGCTCTCGCCATGGCCGCCCGGCATCACCGACAGGCCGACCTTGCCGGCGACCGTCGGACACTTCACGGCATCGTCCATCTGCGGCAGCATCCACCAATAGGTGACCATGCTGAAGGCGGAACCGCTGCACATCAGACGCATGGTGTCGTCGAGCGTGGCCGACACGGCACCCTGCTGGGCGCCGTGCTGGAGATTGTCGACATAGAGATCGAGCGCCTTCTTGGCCTCTGCCGTGTCGAGGCTCGCCTTGCCGTCGGCATTGAGATAGCTGCCGCCGGCGGAGAACAGGTAGTTGGAGAATTCCATGCTGTTGGGATCGCCGCGCTGGCCCTGCATCGCGGCCCCGGCGACACCGGCATTGGCCTTCATGAATTTGGAAATCGCCACATAATCTTCGAGCGTCGTCGGCAAAGCGAGCTCCTTGCCGGTTGCCGTCTTGTAGGCGGCCTTGAGCTTCTCGTCGCCGATCAGGTCCTTCCGGTAGAGGAGGCCCATCGAGTAGTTGTACATGGGCACCAGGAACAGCTGGTCCTCGGTTCGGCCGAGCAGGTCAAGCGTCGAGGGAATGAAGGGGCTCAGATCGTATTTGGATTTCTCGACGAAGGGTTTCAGGTCGGCCAGCCAGCCGGCCGCCGGAAATTCGCCGGCCCACAGGAAGTCGACCTCGAGCACATTGTAGTAGCTCTGCGGCGCGGTCAGCTGCGACACCAGCTTGTCGTGCATGTCAGGATAGCCGATCTTCTCAAACTCGACCTTGATGCCGGTCTGCTTCTCGAATTCGGGCAACAGCGCTTCAATGATCTTGGTTTCCGGCACGTCCTCCATCAAGGCGTGCAAGGTGATGGGCTCAGCCGCCCTGGCCGGAAGCGATGCGCTGACAACAGCTGCCCCGCTCACGGCCGTCATCAGCATTTTGATCAAGGTCTGCTTGTTCCAAGTCATAACTCTCTACTCCTCTTTCCCTCTGGACGCGGCGGTGATCCCGCCACGATTTCATAACCGGCTAGCGAGCCATGTCGGCTCTCGGAGCGGCCGGCCTATTTCACGCTGCCGAACGTCAAGCCCTGGACGATGAAACGCTGGATGAAGCGGGAAGCCACGACCAGCGGCAGGATGGCAAGGACGACGCCGGCAGAAACCTTGGCGATCTGGACGCCGTTCGAGGTCTGCAACGCCGCAAGCGCAACCGGTATGGTTGCCGTCTTCGGCCCGCTCAAAACCAGGGCAAACAAAAACTCATTCCAAGCCAGGATGAAGCCGAGCACGCCGGCGGCCGCGATACCGGGCATCGACACCGGCAGGACAATACGCCAGAAGGCGCCCCAGGCGGTCGCGCCGTCGGTCATCGCCGCCCATTCCAGATCGACTGGAATGCCCTCGAAGAAGCCCATCAGGATCCAGGTCAGGAAAGGCAGGTTGAGCGCGGCATAGACGATGATCAGCCCCGTCAGCGAATTGCTGAGCTCCAGGCTTCGGAACAGCGTGAAGGTCGGCAGCACCAGCGCCACGGGCGGCAACATCTGCGTCGCCAGAACGGCAAAACGCGCCCAACGACCGCCCGTGCGGAAGCGGGCGAAGGCATAGCCGGTGGTGGCGGCAAAAGGCAATGCGAGCAGAACCGAGCCGAGCGCGACGATCAGGCTGTTGAGGTACGACTGACCGAAGCGGCTCGACAGCAGCGCCGAATAATTGTCCGTCGTAAAGGCCGGCATCAGCTCGTTGCTGTAGGACAACTGCTCGGGGACGAAGCTTGTCCGCAGCACCCAGAGCGGCGGCAGCAGCACGATGGCGCAGACGACAATCAGCCCGAAATGCAAGCCGAAGCGGCGACGAAAGGCCGGCCGTTCGTTTCTGTCCATGCTGGTCATCGCGTGGCCCCCATGAGGCTCGGCCGCGCGATGACCAGTTCGGTTTCGGGATCAAAGAGGTGCATCGGC
>NZ_RZRW01000445.1:0-4780 GCF_003998745.1 Mesorhizobium sp. M7A.F.Ca.US.014.04.1.1
GTTCGAGGCAGATGCGCGATGGCCGGCCCATCTCCAGCCCCTGCTCGATCCACAGCTGTGAAATGCCATCGGTCGGCGCGTCGAAATGCATGATGGCGCCGGCAAAGGCGGCTGCCGCCGAGCCGGTCGCCGGATCCTCATAGGAAGGCGTGCCAGGCACGATCATGCGCACATGGAAGGCGCTTTCGTGGTTCACCGTCTCGCGGCAGTAGACATAGGGGCTGGCGAAGGCCCATTCGCTCTTGCGCGGCGCCAGTTCCGACCAGGCCTGGTTGTCCAGCCGGATGCGACCCGCCGCCTCGAGATTGGCAACCGGGATGGTGACATAGGGCACGCCCGCCGACCAGAACGCGACGCGGTGATTCTCGAAGCCGATCTCATGCGGCGTCAACCCAAGCGCGGCACCGATCGCCTCCGGATCGGCATCGAGCTTCAGCGGCTCCGGCAGCTTGGCCAGGTCGAACTCGGCAAAAGTGTTGCCGTCATGCTTGCTGACGGCGCACCGCACCGGACCGATGTTTTCCTCCAGCACGAAGATGCCGGCGCCGCCCTCTTCCGCCAGTTCGGCCAGCGCGATCGCGGCGCCGACCGTCGGATGGCCGGCGAACGGCATTTCATAGTCGGGCGTGAAGATGCGGATGCGGTTTTTGTGCTTGGGATTGGCCGGCGGCAGGACGAACACCGATTCGGACAGGTTGAATTCGCGCGCGATGGCCTGCATCGCGGCCGTGTCCAATCCCTTGCTGTCGAGCACGACGGCCAAAGGATTGCCGGCCAGTCGCTCGGTCGTAAACACATCGTAAAGCAAGTAATTCCGGGTTTTCATTCCTGCCTCAATCCCAACATGGGCGAAATTTAATTTGATATTTGAACCGGTAAGCCTGATCTGTGCACAGATAGGGACATTGCGCATTATAGGGGTCCAGCGTGGACCAGATTGTCAATCTGCCAAAGACGGAATCGGATTCCGCCATCGAGACGGCGCTTGGGCTCGACCAGACAGGCCGGCGCAGATCGCGCCGTCGTGGGTGGCTCTATGCGTTGCTGGCGCTGATCGTGCTCGCCGCCGCGCTTGGCCTCTATCAATGGTATGCGGGCTCGCCGGCCAGGATTGACTACACCACAGTGCCTGCCGCCAAGGCCGACCTCACCGTCGCGGTGTCGGCGACCGGCACGTTGCAGCCACTCACCCAGGTCGATATTTCAAGCGAACTGTCCGGCATCATCCGCTCGGTCTCGGCCGAGGAGAACCAGCAGGTCAAGAAGGGTGACGTGCTGGCGACACTCGACACGGTGAAACTCGAAGTCCAGATCGAGCGCGCCGAAGCTTCGGCCAAGGCCGCCGCCGCCAATGTCGAGGACGCCACGGTTACGCTGGCCGAAAACGAGAAGGCGCTGGTGCGCGCCGCCGAACTGACCAGGCGCGGCATGGCGACCGACCAGTCGCTTGAAGCGGCAACCGCCACGCGCGACCGTTCCAAGGCAGCTCTCGACAGTGCGCAGGCCAACCTCGCCATCGCCCAGGCCGACCTCAAGGCGCAGCAGACCGACCTTGCCAAGAGCACAATCTATGCGCCGATCGACGGCATCGTTTTGACGCGCTCGGTCGATCCCGGCCAGACGGTCGCCTCCTCGCTGCAGGCGCCGGTGCTGTTCATCATCGCCGCCGATCTCAGGAACATGGAACTGGTGGCGGCGGTCGACGAGGCCGACATCGGTGCGGTCAAATCCGGCCAGCATGCCCGCTTCACCGTCGATGCCTTCCCCGAGCGGCCGTTCGATGCCGAGATCCGCGACATCTCCTATGCCTCGGTCACCACCGACGGCGTCGTCACCTACAATGCGCGGCTCGAGGTCGACAACAACGAGCTGCTGCTGCGGCCCGGCATGACCGCCACCGTTTCGGTCGTCACCAAGCAGGCCAAGGACGTGCTCACCGTGCCGGCCACCGCCTTCCGCTTTCGCCCGGTCCAGCAGGCCGCACGCGGCTGGAGCCTCAGCGACCTGTTCACCGGCCGCATGGGCCGCCCCGGCGGCAACCGCCAGCGCCAGGCCGCCACAGTGCCCACCGACGGCTCGCGCACGCTCTATGTGCTGGAGAACGGGCGTCCGCACCCGGTCAACGTCAAGATCGGCTCGACCGACGGCGAACTGACCGAGATCATTTCTGGCCTCGACGAAGGCGCACAGGTCATCACCGCGTCGCAGCAGCGGAGCTGATACCGTGGCTGCCGGTGCTGCCCTCATCACCTTCGACAAGGTCTGGAAGAGCTATGGCCAGGGCGAGGCCAAGGTGCATGCGCTGGCCGGCGTCGATCTTGCCATCCGGCGTGGCGAATTCGTCGCCATCATGGGGCCGTCCGGCTCCGGCAAGTCGACGGCGATGAACATCATCGGCTGCCTCGACACGCCGACGGCCGGAACCTATTCCTTCATGAGCATCGACGCCGGCCGCCGCCACCGCAACCGCCGCGCCATGCTGCGCAACCTCTATGTCGGCTTCGTCTTCCAGGGTTACAATCTGCTGGCCCGCACCACGGCGGCCGAAAATGTCGAACTGCCGCTGATCTATCGCGGCGTGGCCGCCCGCGAGCGCCGCGACCTTGCCATGCAGGCCCTGGCGGAGGTCGGCCTTGTCGGCCGCGAGCACCACACGCCGGCCGAACTGTCCGGCGGCCAGCAGCAGCGCGTGGCGATCGCGCGCGCCATCGTCACGCGCCCGACGCTGCTCGTCGCCGACGAGCCGACCGGCAACCTCGACACCGCCCGCACGCACGAGATCATGGAGTTGCTGACGCGGCTCAACAAGGAGCTTGGCCTGACCATCGCCATGGTCACCCACGAGGCCGACGTCGCCGACTATGCCGAACGCACCATCCGCTTCCTCGACGGCCACGTCGCCTCCGATTCCAGGAAGCTGGAGATCGCACAACCATGATCTGGGAAACCGTCCGCCTGTCGCTGCGCTCGATCCGCCGCAACGTGCTGCGCTCGTTCCTGACCTTGCTCGGCATCGTCATCGGCGTTGCCGCCGTCATTGCCATGCTCACCATCGGGTCGGGCACCACGCAGAAGGTCAAGGCCGACATCTCCAAGCTCGGCAGCAATCTGCTGGTCGTCCGCTCCGGTCGCCCGGCCGGTCCCGGTGGCCCGGGCGGGCTCGACCAGGTGGTGCGTCCGCTGGCCGAAAAGGAGCTGGCGGCGCTGGTTGCGCATCTGACTGGCGCCCGCGCCATTTCGCCGGCTTCGCAAAAGCAGGTCCGGGTCATCTTCGGCACCGAGAGCCTGACCTCGGGCGTCACCGGCACCGACAGCGCCTATCTCGATGCGCGCGACTGGAAACTGGTGTCGGGCCGCCCGTTCAGCGATTCCGAAACCCGCTCGGGCACAGGCGTGTGCCTGATCGGCGAGACGGTGCGCCAACAATTCTTCGGCGCTGGCGATCCCGAGGGCGAGATCATCCGCGTCAACCGCACCTCCTGCAAGATCATCGGCCTGCTCGAGCCCAAGGGCTATACCGGCTTCGGTCAGGATCAGGACAATGTCGTGCTGATGCCGCTGCACGCCTACCAGCGCCGCATCGCCGGCAACCGCGACATCGACAACATCTACATCGCCGCCGATGACCGCACGCCGACCAGCGAGTTGCAGCCGCGCGTCGAGGACATTCTGCGCGACGCCAGACGCATCACGCCCGATCGTGAAAGCGATTTCGCCATCCGCGACATGACCCAGATCGCCGACGCCATGGCCAGCGCCACCACCACCATGACCGGCATGCTGGGCGCCGTCGCCGGCGTCAGCCTGCTGGTCGGCGGCATCGGCATCATGAACATCATGCTGGTGTCGGTCACCGAACGCACCCGCGAGATCGGCATCAGGCTCGCCATCGGCGCGCATGAAAAGCACATCCTCATCCAGTTCCTGGTCGAGGCGACGGTGCTGTCGCTGCTCGGCGGCATTATCGGCATCCTGATCGCGCTGGCGCTGGCCGGCCTCGCCGCTGTGACGCTGACCATCCCGTTTGCGCCGAGCCCGGCGGTGATCCTGCTCGCCGTCGGCTTTTCCGCCCTGATCGGCATGGTGTTCGGCTTCTTCCCGGCGCTGCGCGGCGCCAGGCTCGACCCGATCGACGCACTTAGGCACGAATAGGGCAACCGGCCGAAACGCGGCCGGCGCTCAGACCGGTTTTGCACAGCCTTAGACGTTTCCACCCTACCCGCCACTGTCGCCGCGCCGTTCATGATGCTAGGGCAATTCACGCTTGGGTGGAGGAATAGCCAATGAGCAAGAAGGCACGACTGATCCTGACGATGGTCGTCATCGAGGCCTTCCTTGCAGGCATCTGGTGGTATCTCGCCCGCTTCGGCATGGCCAATCCCGATCGCGTCACAGCCGATTTTCAGGCAGTCGTCGGCCAGACCATGGGAATGGCGATGGGCGGTTTGCTCGGCATCGGCTTCATCCTGTTCCTCGTCGCCGCCCGCAACGATCGCAACGCGGCACAGAACAAGACGCGCCCTTAACTCCCGTTTGCGAAATGCCACTCGATCAGCGGCTTCATGTGCGGTGACAGGCCGACCGGCAGGTCGGCGGCATGGCGGATGATCACTGGCCCGTCGATCTCCGGCTCGGTTTCGGTGGCGACGAAGGCTGAGATGCGCTGGGCGATCTCGTCGGCGGGCGCCGCCGCGTGGTAGCGGCGGAAGATCACCGTGCCGCTGTTGGTCGACATGGCGTGGTAGCGTTTGCCGCGTTCCGCGGCTGACAGGTCAAGACC
>NZ_RZRW01000446.1:0-4776 GCF_003998745.1 Mesorhizobium sp. M7A.F.Ca.US.014.04.1.1
CATCGCGCTGATCGGCGCGCGCGGCGACCGCGATGCGGTTTCCCTGCTCACCTCGGTCGAGGCGAATTCCACCGACGCGGTCAGGCAAGCGGCGACAGCCGCGATCGCCAACATCAATTCGACGCTGGCCTTTTGGGATGCCGGGCAGAACATCTGGTACGGCATCTCGCTGGGCTCGGTGCTGCTGCTGGCGGCAATCGGCCTTGCCATTACCTTCGGCGTCATGGGTGTCATCAACATGGCGCATGGCGAGATGGTCATGCTCGGCGCCTACACGACCTTCGTCGTCCAGCAGGTGATCCGCACCTCCTTTCCCGGCCTGTTCGACTGGTCGCTGGTCATTGCGCTGCCGCTGGCCTTCCTCGTCGCGGCCCTTGTTGGCCTGATCATCGAGCGCGGCGTCATCCGCTTCCTCTATGGCCGGCCGCTTGAAACACTGCTGGCGACATGGGGCGTCTCGCTGATCCTGCAACAGGCCGTGCGCTCAATCTTCGGGCCGACCAACCAGGAGGTCGGCAACCCATCCTGGATGTCGGGCTCGTTCAATGTCGGACAGTTGGCGATCACCTGGAACCGCCTGTGGATCCTGGTTTTCGCGCTCGCTGTCTTCGGCATCCTGCTCTACGTGATGAAGCGCACGCCCTGGGGCCTGCAGATGCGCGCCGTCACCGCCAACCGGCGCATGGCTGCCTCGATGGGCATCAGGACGCCGTGGGTCGACGCGCTGACCTTCGCGCTCGGCTCCGGCATTGCCGGCATTGCCGGCGTCGCGCTGAGCCAGATCGACAACGTCTCGCCCAATCTCGGCCGCGGGTACATCATCGACAGCTTCATGGTCGTTGTCTTCGGCGGCGTCGGCAATCTGTGGGGCACGCTGGTCGGCGCCTTCTCGCTCGGCATCGTCAACAAGTTCCTCGAGCCTTATGCGGGCGCGGTGCTCGGCAAGATCGTCGTGCTGGTGCTGATCATCCTGTTCATCCAGAAACGCCCGCGCGGCCTGTTCGCGCTCAAGGGGAGGGCGGTGGAAGCATGATCACGGGACGCTTCTTTGCCGCCGGCGCGGACCGCCGCATCGCCATTACGATCTCCATCCTGCTGGCGGTGGCCGTCATCGTGCCGTTGCTCAACCTTGCGGTGTCTCCTACCAGCGCCTTCTACATCCCATCCTACATCGTCGCGCTGACCGGCAAATATCTCTGCTATGCGCTGCTTGCCTTGGCGCTCGACCTGGTCTGGGGCTATTGCGGCATCCTTTCGCTCGGCCACGGCGCCTTCTTCGCGCTCGGCGGCTATGCAATGGGCATGTATCTGATGCGCCAGATCGGCTCGCGCGGCGTCTATGGCAATCCCGTCTTGCCCGACTTCATGGTGTTCCTGAACTACAAGGAACTGCCATGGTTCTGGTATGGCTTCGACCATTTCTGGTTCGCCGGCCTCATGGTGCTCGCGGTGCCTGGCCTGCTGGCTTTCGTCTTCGGCTGGTTCGCCTTCCGCAGCCGCGTCACCGGCGTTTATCTCTCCATCATTACCCAGGCGATGACGTATGCGCTGCTGCTTGCCTTTTTCCGCAACGACATGGGGTTCGGCGGCAACAACGGCCTGACCGATTTCAAGGATATTCTGGGCTTCAACGTGCAGGCCGACGCGACGCGCTCGGCGCTGTTTGCCGCCAGCGCGGTGATGCTGGCACTTGCCGTCTTCGTCACCTGGGCGATCGTCGGCTCAAAATACGGCAAGCTCTTGATGGCGGTACGCGATGCCGAGAGCCGCACGCGCTTCCTCGGCTGGCGGGCGGAGAACGTGAAACTGTTCGCCTTCACCGTCTCGGCCGTCATGGCCGGCATAGCCGGCGCGCTCTACGTGCCGCAGGTCGGCATCATCAATCCGGGTGAATTCGAGCCGGCCAATTCGATTGAAGTCGTCGTCTGGGCGGCTGTCGGCGGGCGCGGCACCATTGTCGGGCCGATCATCGGTGCGTTGCTGGTCAATGCCGGAAAATCCTGGTTCACCGGCGTACTGCCGGAGTTCTGGCTGTTTGCACTGGGTGGACTATTCGTCGCCGTCACGCTTTTGCTGCCCAAGGGCATCATCGGCATGTGGGACAGCTGGCGCGGCAACGCCAAGGCGTTGCGAGCTGCTTCGATTGCCGAGGAAGCCGGCACCGATGCCGATGTCTCGCCGCCGGCGAAAATCGTTCGCAGTGAAGCAAGAAAGCCAGGTGACTGGTCCGCCAGCAACCCCGAACCACAGCCGGCGGAGTGAGCGACCATGTCAAAGTCGAACACGATCCTTTATCTCGACGGCGTCTCGGTCTCCTTCGACGGCTTTCGCGCCATCAACAATCTGTCGCTGGTGCTCGACAAGGGCGAGATGCGCGCCATCATCGGCCCCAACGGCGCCGGCAAGACGACGATGATGGACATCGTCACCGGCAAGACGCGGCCCGACGAGGGCGAAGTGTTCTTCGACGGCCAAGTCGATCTGACCAAGCACGACGAGGCCGAGATCGCAATGATGGGCATTGGCCGTAAATTTCAGAAGCCGACCGTCTTCGAAAGCCACACGATCGAGGAAAACCTGATGCTGGCGCTGAAGGGTCCTCGCTCGATCTTCCCGGCGCTGTTTCACCGCCGCTCGGCCGCCGAGACGCGGCAGATTGATGACATCCTCGGCATCATCCGGCTTGGCGACAAGCGTGACGAACTGGCGGCCAATCTCAGCCATGGGCAAAAGCAGTGGCTGGAGATCGGCATGCTCTTGGCGCAGGACCCGAAACTGCTTCTGGTTGACGAGCCGGTCGCCGGCATGACCGATGCCGAGACCGAGGAAACCGCGCGGCTGCTCAAGGATATCGCCCGCGACCATTCGGTCATCGTCGTCGAGCACGACATGCATTTCGTGCGCGAGCTCGGCGTCAAGGTCACCTGCCTGCACGAGGGCTCGGTGCTCTCGGAAGGCACACTCGATTTCGTGTCGGCCGACGAGCGTGTCGTCGAAGTCTATCTGGGGAGATGAGCATGGTCTGGCGGGTTCAGTTCCATCACTTCGATCTGTCGTTTCTCAGGTTCTGGAGACGGCGCTGACATGCTCGAAGTTTCCAATGCCACGCTGCACTACGGCGCCGCCCAGGCGCTGCGCGGCGTGTCGCTGAAGGCGGGCGCCGGCAAGATCACCTGCGTGCTCGGCCGCAACGGCGTCGGTAAGACCAGTTTGATGAGATCGATCGTCGGCCACCACCGGCTGACGAGCGGAAGCGTTGCCTTCGAGGGGAAGGCGCTCGACCGGAGCGCGGCGTATGACCGCGCCCGGTCGGGCATCGCATTCGTACCGCAGGGCAGGGAGGTCTTTCCGCTGCTCACCGTGCGGGAGAACCTGGAATCAGGCTTTGCGCCGCTGAGGCGAGCCGACCGCAACATTCCGGCGCATGTCTTCGAATTGTTCCCTGTGCTGAAGCAGATGCTCGGCCGTCGCGGCGGCGATCTTTCCGGCGGCCAGCAGCAACAGCTCGCCATCGGGCGGGCGCTGGTGATGCGGCCGAAACTGCTCGTGCTCGATGAACCGACCGAGGGCATACAGCCGTCGATCATTAAGGACATCGGCCGCGCCATCCGCTATCTACGCGACCAGGCGGGCATCGCCGTGCTTTTGGTCGAACAATATCTCGATTTCTGCCGCGAGCTCGCCGACGAGGTCAACATCATGGACCGGGGCGTGATCGTCCATACCGGCCCGGCTGAAGATTTAGACCGGGCTGATGTGCGGAAGTTCCTTACCGTCTAGCATTGGCGGTGAACTTCAGTTGGCGATCCGAAGTTCTTGCCAAGTCCAATATTTCTCCATCCGATCACCTGCGTCTCTGGCACGCTCAATATCGCGTGCTAGTCTTTTCCATGGCTTTGTGAGTCGGCCGCTTCCGTATCAGTCTGGTTATCGCAGATCGAGGACCACGGCCAATGCCGGGCAAGTTTCACGCAAGCAAGGCTGCCTAGCTTCCCTCCTGCGATCTCTGTCGTTCAAACGCGTTTGGGCACACAGGCTAAGGGACAGCCATGGAACGTTACGTCGAGGATTACCAGAAGCGGCGGCTTACCGAACGCGTCGACATCATCGCTGCCATCAATATCTTGAGATCACAGGGCTGCGACTACGACGATCTGATCGAGGAGATCACCAAGGTCTTCTATGTCGATCTCGATACCTTCAATGAGATTGTCATGGCGGCCTAGGAGCCGCATTCGTCTCCCCACGATCAGAGGCCGGTGTTGCGCGATTAGCTTGCGCGCCTGAACGGAGATGCGGTGACGCGGTTACGGCCTCCGCGCTTGGCGTCGTAGAGCGCCTTGTCGGCGGCGTTGAGCACCTTGTCGAAGCCGAGGCCTTCCTTGGTGCCGAAAGCAAATCCGGCACTGACGGTGCATATCAGCGAGCCTGTCTCGGTTTCGATGCGGTGCGCGGCGAAAGCTGCCCGTATGGTCTCGGCGGTGGCCTCCACCGTTTCGGGCAAGGTCCGCTTCAGCACCAGCGCGAACTCCTCGCCGCCCATGCGCGCGGCGACGTCGGCCGGGCGGCGATTGCTGGCGAGTTCCCGTGCAAACACCCTCAGCACCTCATCACCGGCGGCGTGGCCGAATTCGTCGTTGATGGCCTTGAAGTTGTCGAGATCGAAGACGACCACCGCCGTGAAGGCGCCGACCGGCGCATCGCCGTGCAGGTCGAACAGGGCGCGGCGGTTGAGCAGGCCGGTCAGCGGGTCGGTCAGGGCATTGTGGCGGGGGT
>NZ_RZRW01000447.1:0-4771 GCF_003998745.1 Mesorhizobium sp. M7A.F.Ca.US.014.04.1.1
GCGTCGGGTCGGGGCCGATGGTGACGGGATTGACCACCATGCCGGATTCGAATTTCTTGACCTGCCGCACCTGCTCGGCCTGTTCGGCCGGCGAGAAATTGCGGTGGATGACGCCAATGCCGCCGGCCTGGGCCATGGCTATGGCAAGCCGGGCCTCGGTGACGGTGTCCATCGCCGCCGACAGGATCGGCACATTCAGGTCGATGTCGCCGGCGATGCGGGTGCGGACATCGGTTTCGCCGGGCATGACCTCGGAATGACCCGGCTGCAGCAGCACGTCGTCAAAGGTCAGCGCCAATGCGCCGGTGGACGTTTCGATGATTTTTGCCATGGCCAGTCCCTTGAACATAAAAACGGTGGGGGAATACAAAAAAGCGCTGGACCGGAATGGACAGCGCCGACTCGTTTCTTCCCTTTCAGGATTGGCGCTGGCTGGTACCACGTCCAAGCACCGATGAAAAGCGGATGATTTCACGCTCCCGGAAAGGTGACTTTCCGGCGAAGGGATGCCACCTGTGGTTGCCGGTCGCACAAAAGTGACAGCAAATTAATGCGACATCCCGGCGAAGGCATGGTAACCGCCCGCCTCAGGGCCGACATGCAACCGGCAACGCAACATTCAAGTCTGGACGCGTTCCTTGAACCGCACCATCCCGCTTATATTGGCGGTCGCCCTTTTCATGGAAAACATGGATTCGACTGTTATCGCGACATCGCTGCCGGCGATCGCCGTCGACATCCACACCAGCCCGATCGCGCTCAAGCTGGCCCTGACCGCCTATCTCGTCTCGCTGGCGATCTTCATTCCGATCAGCGGCTGGATGGCCGACCGTTTCGGCGCCAAGAATATCTTTCGCGCCGCGATCGCCGTCTTCATCGTCGGCTCGATCGCCTGCGCGCTCTCCGGTTCGCTGCCGGCTTTTGTGGTCTCGCGCTTCCTGCAAGGCATTGGCGGCGCCATGATGACACCGGTCGGGCGGCTGGTGCTGGTGCGCGCGACACCGAAGAGCGAACTCGTCGCGGCGATGTCCTGGCTAACCGTTCCGGCGTTGGTCGGACCGTTGGTCGGGCCGCCGGTCGGCGGCTTCATCACCACCTACTTCACCTGGCACTGGATCTTCCTGATCAATGTGCCGATCGGCCTGATCGGCATCTGGCTGGCGACGCGTTTCCTGCCGGAGACCGAATCGATGGAGACGCCGCCGCTCGACTTCCTCGGCTTCGTGCTAAGCGGGCTGGCGGCATCCGGCGTGGTTTTCGGCCTGTCGGTGGTGAGCCTGCCCTATTTGCCGCCGGCCACCGGCCTTATCACCGTAGCGGTCGGCCTGCTGTCGGGCGCGCTCTATCTGCTGCACGCGCGGCGCGCCAAAAATCCCTTGCTGGCGCTCGAATTGTTCCGCAACCAGGTGTTCCGCTCCTCGGTGCTTGGCGGCGGACTGTTCCGCATCGGCATTGGTGCCGTGCCGTTCCTGCTGCCGCTGATGTTCCAGATCGGTTTTGGGCTGACGCCGTTCCAGTCCGGCATGATCACCTTCGTCTCGGCGATCGGCGCCATCGGGATGAAGTTTGTCACCGCGCTGATCTTCCGCGTCGCCGGCTTCCGCCGCGTCCTGGTTGTCGGTTCTCTGGTCGCCGCCGCCTCGATCGCCATCAACGGCCTGTTCACACCCGACACACCCTATCTCTTGATGCTGGCCATGCTGCTCGTCGGCGGCTTCATCCGCTCGATGTTCTTCACCGGCGTCAATGCGCTCGCCTATGCCGAGGTTTCGGCTGAAGACACCAGCAAGGCGACACCGATCACGGCGGTGTTCCAGCAGTTGTCGGTCGCGCTCGGCGTGGCGCTGGCCGGCGGAATCCTGGAGGTGTCCACGAGCCTGCACGACAGGTCACTGACGCTGGCGGATTTCCACACCGCGTTTTTCGTCGTCGCGGCGATTTCCGCCGCCGCGTCGCTGTCGTTCATGCGGCTGGCGCCCGATGCCGGCAACGCCATCTCCGGCCACGGCCGCCTGACCACACCCAAGACGCTGGAAACGAGCACGGCGGGGAAGTAGTTCCCTCTTGCCTTCTCCCCTGTGGGAGAAGGTGGATCGGCGCGAAAGCGCCGAGACGGATGAGGGGTGTTCCAGCGGAGTGAAACGTTGGCGCTCCCTGGAGCTCATCCGTCGCCTTCGGCGACACCTTCTCCCAGGGGAGAAGGAAGATCTCGCCCTTTGAAATCCTTGGCCAGCAAATAAAGCTCGACCGATTCATCCCGCGACGCCGGCGGCTTGACGTGATGGACCGAGCGGAAATTCTTCTTGAGCATGGAGAGCAGTTCGTTTTCGGCGCCGCCCTGGAAGGTCTTGGCAAGGAAGTGCCCGCCTGGCTTCAGCACCGACAGCGCGAAATCGGCCGCCACCTCGCACAGATGCATGGTGCGGATATGGTCGGTCCGCTTGTGGCCGGTGGTCGGTGCCGCCATGTCGGACAACACGATATCGGGATCCCCACCCAGCGCCTCGGCCAGCTTCTGCGGCGCCTGCGGATCGAGGAAATCCATCAGCAGCACCGGTGCGCCGGGCACGGCGTCCATTTCGAGATAATCGATGCCGATGACATGCGGCTTGTCGGCCGTCGATTTCGTCCGCGCGGCGGCGACCTGGCACCAGCCGCCGGGGGCGGCACCGAGGTCGATCACCTTCATGCCGGGTTTCAACAGATGATGCTTGTCGTCGATCTCGATCAGCTTATAGGCCGCGCGTGAGCGATAGCCGTCGGCCTTGGAGCGCTGGACATAGGGATCGTTGATGTGGCGCTGCAGCCAACGGCGCGACGATTCCTTCAGCCCGCTCTTCTTCTTGATCCGCGTCTTCAGCACGCGAATGCTGGCGGATCCTGGTTTTTCCGGTTTCTTGGTCATTGCCTGATTTCTGGTCCGGGTTTTCTCGCTCGTCGAGTTGTGCTCATTTTTCGACGTCTGCGCGTTTCGTGAAGGGCTTCCCCCACTCCGTCTCGGCTTCGCCGAGCCACCTCTCCCCCCTCCGGAGGGAGAGGAAGGGAGCCAGCCTGCATAAGTTCACGCCTTTCCTCTCCCCGTCGATCGGGGGAGAGGTGTCGAGCGTAGCTCGACGGAGTGGGGGTCGACTGTTCACGCTCTGCCACGCCCATCGTTGCGCCAGACGCCATCATCGGCCATCAATTCGCTCAAAATACCTTCGCGCAGGCCACGATCGGCGACCCGCAACCGCTCGGACGGCCATACGGCGCGGATCGCTTCGAGGATAGCACAGCCGGCCAGTACCAGATCGGCGCGATCGGCACCGATGCAAGGGTTGGCGCAGCGCTGCTGGAAATCCCAGCCAACCAGTCTTTCGACCATGCGGTCGACGCTGTCGCGGTCCATCCACAGCCCGTCGACACGGCGGCGATCATAGCGCTCGAGTTCAAGGTGGACACCGGCCAGCGTCGTCACCGTTCCGGACGTGCCCAGCAGATGGAAATTCGGGCTGGCCTTGAGATGGCTCAGCCGATCGCGACCGTCGAAGCTGGCCAGCCGGCCGGCAACGTCATCGACCATGGCGGCGAAGATCTCGCGCGTCACCGTGCGGCCGCCAAAGCGCTCGGCCAGCGAGACGACGCCGACCGGCAGCGACGTCCACGACACGATATGATTGGCCAACCTCGGCGAACGGCGGCCGGCGAGATCGATGAGCGCGATTTCCGACGAACCGCCGCCAATATCGAACAGCACGACGCCTTGGGTGTCGCGCTCGACCAGCGAGCCGCAGCCGGACACCGCCAGCCGCGCCTCGGTCTGGCGGTCGATGATCTCGAGCTTCAGGCCGGCCTCGCGTTCGACGCGGTCGATGAATTCGACGCCGTTTTCGGCCGTGCGGCAGGCCTCGGTGGCGATCAGCCGGGCTTTTCTGATCTTGCGGTTGCGCAATTTGTCGCCGCAGATTTTCAGCGCCTCGACCGCGCGGTCCATCGCCGGCTGGCCGAGCCGGCCATTGGCGGTGAGCCCCTCGCCCAGCCGGACGATGCGCGAAAAGGCGTCGATGACGCGGAACTGGCCATGCCGCGTCGGCACGGCGACCAACAGCCGGCAATTGTTGGTGCCGAGGTCAAGCGCCGCAAACACCGGAAGCTCATGGACCGGCGGCCGACGGGCGCCTTGTTCCGGCCGCGGCACAAGAGCGGCGGGCGAGACCACCGCTTCCGCCGGTCTGTGGGCCTCCGCCGCCGGGGCACCGGTTTTGCCTGGCGCCGGCGATCGATTCTCCGCGGGACGCGCTTCGTCGCGCGCAAAAACCTTGCGCCCGCGCCTTCGCTTGCGCCGCTTCTTGGGCTTGCCTTTGTGGGGTGCGTCGCCCGCCTGCCCGTCTGCCGAGCGGAGCTCCGTCGGGCGGCGTTGCTGCCAGCTTGCGTTCCCCGGGTCAGCCGACCGCTGGGAAGAGCTGGACACGCCCACCTCCGGCGCGCCGGCGCCGGTATCGTGGTCTTCCACTGTCGTTCCTTCCGGCGCCGCGCGAACCTATGATGGACGCAGCAGGCGCTTCAGTGTTTTAAGTTGTCGCCAGACTAACAGCGCCGTGCCCGATCACCAAGAGCCGCATGCCGAATTTTACCGGCAGGCCGCTGACCGCCGTTCCGGCGCGGCCGCGTGATGAATCCGCACGCCGCAGTTGCCGGCGCAACGCCTGCCGGCATCTCTTTCGGGCGCCCCACGGACAAATCTTGCCGGCCGCCGCTGCGGCAAGGGTTCGCGGTTTAATAGCCCGCTTCG
>NZ_RZRW01000448.1:0-4765 GCF_003998745.1 Mesorhizobium sp. M7A.F.Ca.US.014.04.1.1
GCCTCGGCAGACGGCGACAATCTCTGCTGATGCGAGAAAGGTAGATTGCGCTCCGGCTTAATTCGAGTAAATTTATAGAGATAATGAATTGCGAAAGCGGAAGCGATTGCCCTCGATGGCGGCGCTGGAAGAAAGTGGTTTCAAGTCCCCATGTCCTCCTCGGTTCTGAACGTAGACCAGCTGTCCGTGGCCTATGACGGGCGCAAGGGATCGCATCCCGCCGTCAGCGGCGTGTCACTGCACATCGGCGAAGGCGAAGCGCTCGGCCTGGTTGGCGAGTCGGGATCGGGCAAAAGCTCGGTGGCGCTCGCCATATTGCGCTATCTGCCGAAAAACGCCCGCATCGCTGCGTCGGCGCTGGAATTCCAGGGCCGCGAAATCCGCGACCTTTCCGCCGAGCAACTGCGCCGGCTCAGGGGAAATCATATCGCCGCGGTCTACCAGCATCCCGGTGCTGCCCTCAATCCAAGCATGACGATCGGCCGCCAGATCACCGAGACGGTCATGCGGCATCGCCCGGTTCGCCTCGAAGAGGCGCGCGGGCGCGCCGCCGAACTGCTGGGCCGCGTCCGGGTCAGCCATCCGGAGCGGGTGCTGGATCTCTATCCGCACGAACTCTCCGGCGGCATGCAGCAGCGCGCCAACATCGCCATTGCCATTGCGCTCGACCCATCGCTGCTGGTGCTGGATGAGCCGACGACGGCGCTCGACGCCAGCGTCCAGTCCGAGATCATCGCCATCCTCTCCGACTTACGCAAGGATCACAAAACCAGCATCCTGCTGATCAGCCACGACATCAATATGATCCGCCGCTCCTGCGACCGGGTGGCGGTGATGCAGGCGGGAACCGTGGTCGAAAGCGGCGTCGCGAGCGATGTCTTCGACAACCCCTCTCACGCCTACACCAAGGCGCTCATCGCCTCGATCCCGGCGCTCAACTACACCAAGCGGGACGGAAGACTGGCGGAGACGGACGGCGTGCCAGCGCACCCAATGGCCCAAGGCGAAGACGCCGGCCTGCCAAAAGAACGCCGCATCGCGATCGCCTGCAAAGGCATCAGTCATGCCTTCGGCAGCCAGCCAGTGCTGCACCACGTCGATCTCGACATCGGCCAGGGCGAGACCTTCGGGCTGATCGGCGAGTCCGGTTCTGGCAAGTCGACCCTGGCACGGATCGTCACCGGTCTGCAGACGCCAAGCGCCGGATCGGTCGAACTGTTCGGCAGGACGGTCGCGCCGCGCGTCGAGAAGAGAAACCTTGCCGAACGCCGCGACGTGCAGATGGTCTTCCAGTCGCCGGATCGCACGCTCAATCCGCGCCAGCGGATCGGCACGATCCTCGGCCGCCCGCTGCGCAGGCTCGCCGGCCTGCGCCGCAGCGAAGTGAGAGCCCGCGTCGGCGACCTGCTGCAATCGGTTCGCCTCGCCGGCGCCACGGCCGAGCAGAAGTCGCGTTCGCTGTCCGGCGGCCAGCGGCAGCGGGCGGCAATCGCGCGCGCCTTCGCCGGCGTGCCGAAGGTCGTCGTGCTCGATGAACCGACCTCCGCGCTCGACGTCTCCGTCCAGGCGACCGTTCTCAACCTGCTCAACGACCTGCAGCGCGACAAGGACACGACCTATCTGTTCATCAGCCACGACCTCAGGGTGGTGCGCTACATGGCCGACAGGATCGGCGTGCTCTATCGCGGACGCCTGGTCGAAACCGGCTCCTCCGACCAGATTTTTCGCGGCCCCAACCACCCCTATACGGCCCTGCTTTTGGCTGCGTCCTCCGACGAAGCTGCGCCGAGACTATCCGCTCCAATCGAGATCGAGGCAGCCGGCGTCCCGAATACGGGGTGCTCCTTCGCCGACCGCTGCCCGCTGGTCCTGCCCGACTGCCGAAAGGCGGAGCCGCCGGCCCGAGAGGTCGCGGCCGGCCACCGGATCGCCTGCTGGCGGCACCGCCAGGGTTTTTGAGCGGCTCAACAGCAGTCCGAAGGTCCGCCGCGGCGGGGTTTTTGCGGCAAGCAGATGGTCGATGTACGAACCTCTCTGACGGCTGCCGCCAAGTTCACGCGGCTATGCCGGGGTTGGGAGCTTCCTCGCATACAATTACATTCGTTTATGCTAATATATTTCAGCCATGCACATTCGTTCATGGCGAACATGTGGGAGGATGCGATGAAAACCATGAATCGCAGGTCTGCAATTGCTCTCGGTGTGACGGCTGCCGCGATAACGCCTCTGTTCACCCTGGCGGCATCAGCGAAGAAATACGGCCCGAAGGAAGGCAAGGAGATTGCGCCCGGTGTCAGGGTGGTTGAGGTCAGCACCGGCAACTCCGACATTCCCGCCTACAAGAGCATCGCAATTGTCGACGTGGTATTTCAGCCCGGCGCACACGCGCCTCAGACGGTGATGGACAACGATATGGTCTGCACCATTGCTTCAGGTGCGTTCACGATCAAGAAGGCCGACAAGGAATTCAAGCTCAAGACGGGTGACATGTACACCTGCGCCAAAGGCAAGACCGACGAGGCGACAAATACAAGCAAGGAGGTCGGCGTGCATCGGATCGCCGTCCTGATACCTGCCTAGCAAACCGGAATCCGGCCGGATGGGAGGTCGCATTCCGTCCGGCCGTCGCTTGCGTACACTAGGTGCTGACCTCGTCCGGCCAACGCCCTTCGGCAAGATCGGCAGGATTACGGCGCTGGTGCCAGCCGGGTCACAGCCGCATGTTCGCTTTCCTTCAGGCACAGTGCGATGCCGGCATTGGCTCTTGAAGGGCCAAGCCAGACCCGCGTAACATAGCGCCAAGTCAACCGCTCACATTGAGTCTGCTTTATTAGTCCGGGCTAACGTCCGGATTGGTTTGGATATTTTCCTTGAACACGCAAGCAACCAGCAGCGCACCGGAGCGCGGCAAATCGTTTGCCCATGTGGCGGAAGCCTCCTGGGGCAAGGGCCTCAGCACCTTGCTCCGCATCGTGCGCATGACGCTGCGCCATCCCTGGCAGGTCGCCATCACCATCGTCTCGACCTTCATCGCCGCGACGCTGCAGCTTTTCATTCCACGCCTGCTGGGACGCGCCATCGACCAGGCGCAAGGTGTGATGGCCGCGGGTGCCGGCGCTGCGGCGGAACAGGCGCTGTGGAACACGGCGCTGACGCTGCTCGTCGTCTCGATCCTGCGCGGCCTCTTCACCATGGCGCAGAACTACTATGGCGAGGCCGTCGGTCATCGCACCGGCTATGAACTGCGGCTGGCCTTCTACGAGAAGATCCAGCGCCTGAGCTTCGCCTACCACGACAGGGTCCACACCGGCGATTTGATCACGCTCGGCCTGCTCGATCTCGACGGCGTGCGCATGTTCTTCTCCACCGGCATTTTGCGTGTGGTGCTGCTCGGCGTGCTGATCGGCGTCGGCGCCTATCTCCTGATCAGCACCGATCTCATGCTCGGGCTGCTCAGCCTGAGTTTCGTGCCCCTCGTCGCCTGGCGGTCCTCGGTCACCCAGCTGGCGTTGCGCAGCACCTGGTTGACTTTGCAGGAGCGGCTGTCTGTGCTGAGCCGGGTGATGGATGAGAACCTCGGCGGCATCCGCGTCGTGCGGGCCTTTGCGGCACAGCGGCATGAGCTGGAAAAATTCGACCGCGCCAAGCTGTCGGCGCTGGAGCTTGCCAATCAGCGCGTCGACATCCGCGTCTCCAACACCAGCGCCATGAACTTCTCGTTCCTGGCCGCCATGGGGCTGGTGCTCTGGTTCGGCGGCCAGAAAGTGATTGCAGGCCAGATCAGCGTCGGCACGCTGGCCCAGTTCCTCACCTTCATGACCATCCTGCAGATGCCGGTGCGCCAGCTCGGCCTTATGGTCAACTCCTTCGCGCGCGCCTCGACCTGCGGCAGCCGGCTATTCGAACTGCTCGACGCCGAGCTCGACATCGAGGACGCGCCCGGCGCCAAGGATCTCGTCGTCACCGATGGCGTGCTGCGCTTCCACAATGTCGGCTTCCGCTACGAGGGCGCGGGCGACCGGCCGACTCTGTCGGGCATCTCCTTCGAGGCGAGGTCCGGCGAGACCATCGGCATCGTCGGCCCGCCAGGCAGCGGCAAGTCGACCATCGCGCACCTGATCCCGCGCTTCTACGACGTCACCTCAGGCGCGATAACCATCGACGGCCAGGACATCCGCAAGGTGACGCTGCAATCGTTGCGCAAGGCCGTCGGCGTCGTGCAGCAGGACGCGTTCCTGTTCACCACCTCGATCGAGAACAACATCGCCTACGGCAATCCCTGGGCGCGCGAGACCCGCATCGGGCAGGCAGCCGAGTACGCCCAATTGCACAATTACATCATGGGCCTCCCAGCCGGTTACACCACAGTCGTCGGCGAGCGCGGCGCGTCGCTTTCCGGTGGCCAGCGGCAGCGCCTGACCATCGCCCGCAGCCTGATGCTGCGGCCGTCCGTGCTGGTCTTCGATGATTCCACCGCGGCCATCGACGCCGGCACCGAACAGCGTATCCGGGCAGCGATGAAACGCTTCGCCAGGGATCGCGTGACGCTCATCATCTCGCACCGGCTGAGTTCGCTGATGCATGCCGACCAGATCCTGTTCGTCGAGGGCGGCCGGATCGTCGAGCGCGGCACGCATGAGGAGTTGCTGGCGCTCGGTGGACGCTACCGCGCGCTCCATGACCTGCAGTTGCGGCCGGACGATGAGCGGCCCGTGGCGGGAGCCGCGTGATGCAGACACCGGCCGACGACGAGGAGGAAGACGCC
>NZ_RZRW01000449.1:0-4752 GCF_003998745.1 Mesorhizobium sp. M7A.F.Ca.US.014.04.1.1
CGGCCGGCCATGCTCGGCGGGGCATCACGCGTGCCGTCGGTTTCCGATGCGGTCATTTCCAGGGTTCCTGCCAGAATGTGCCGGGCGCCATCTCCGCCGCGCTGCCGACCAGCTTCGCGCCGCCGATCGCCGCCAGCACATGGTATAGCCTGCCGGCGTCAGCCGCTTCCTCGGCGACCGACCGTCTGGGAATGCCCTGACGATAGCGATCGCGCAGTTTTTCCAGTTCCTTGCCTTCCGCGCGAATGATCGGCGCCAGACGCAGCCATTCGTCATCGGATCTGGCCAGCAAGTCTTTGGCTTGCGCGGACGCCCTCACGAACCCCCTGACGGCATCGGGGTTCTCGTTCGCCCATTGGTCATGGAAGACGTAACCGAGCGCCGACACGGGTCCCAGAGCCCCAAGCGTCTTTGCCGCGTCATTCACGCCGATCAATCGACGGAAGCCATTGGCCTCGAGACGGGCGCAAAAATGCCAGAAATTCAGCACTGCATCGAGTTCGCCCTGTATCGCCTTTTCCGAAATCAGCGGCGGCGCGCCAAAGACGATGTCGCTGGTTGCCGACAGGTCGACGCCGAGATCGCGTCTGGTCAGCGCTTGTATCAGCAGCCAACTCTTGTCGAGCGGGCCGCCGGCGACGCCGATCTTCTTGTCCTTGAGATCGGCGACCGTCCGGATCGGTGAACCCTCCTTCACCATGATCGCGCCCACGGCGGTGGAATAGGGGAACAATGTGAGGTCGCCGCCTTCGGAGCGCTGGCGCGAGACCCACAGCCAGTCGGAAACGATCATGTCGATCGCGCCAGCCTGCATCGCGACGTTGGTTGCATCCTCGCCGGCGAAGTCGATGATCTCCAGATCGATCCCGTTCGCGGCATCGAACTTGTGCTGCCGTAGCGTATCGAGTTCCCAACTCACGGTTCCAAACTTCAGCACACCGAGGCGAATCCTGGCTGCCGCAACGGCTGGCCTGGTAGCAAGAACAGCGGCTGTCCCGAGAACCGCCAGACGCAACGTCATGCGCCGTGAAACCATCATGACACCTCCTCCCCAGGGTTCCGCGCTGCCAAATCAGATGGCTCGTTCCTTGCTCGGAAATGCGCATTTCCAGCGCATGACCTTGAGGGTCGGGTGTTCTTGAGACCATTTCGCGATTTCGCTGGGGGCAAGGAACATGCATTGGAACAGGGTGCCGCGGCTCTCGAAATAGAGATGTTCGTCTCGGCAATTGCTCGGATTGGCGCTGAGGCAAACCGTCAATATGAGATCGACCATGTCCATTCAGCACCTCTTGCGCGTTCCCAAACGCCCATCTCGGCGAGTCCAGCCCAACCAGGAGCCAGGACAAAACCGCCACTTGCCGGATTTCTCAAGGTGCCAATGGAGAAACCGGAATGAGGTCAAGCTACGCGCTCGCCCAATAGCCGTCAACAAAGACGAATGGACAGGATCCTTGAGCACCCAGGCCTCTAAACCTTTGTACGATTGACTTTCACAACATGCCGATTAGCTTCCAGGTGACGTGGCGCGGCTCCACGGGAGAAGCGGAATTTCCACGCCACCGCGTAAGGCGCATGCCGACGGATCAAAGGATCGGCATGCACAAATCGTCCAGGGCACCCAGACGATCAATGAGGAAATACCATGCGCGCAATCGCATTTTTCGCAGTCATGTCCGTTGTGCCCTTCATCGCGAGCCAATCCCAGGCACAGGACGCGGCGGCGGGTGAGAAGGTCTTCGCCAAATGCAAGGTCTGCCATGTCGCCGACCAGGACAAGAACAAGGTCGGCCCGTCGTTGAACGGCGTCATCGGCCGAACAGCCGGCACGCACCCGGGGTTCAGCTATTCTCAGGCGATGGTCGCGGCAGGCAAGTCCGGCGTCAAATGGGATGAACCCACGCTGAAGACTTACCTTCACGATCCCAAGGCCATGGTCAAAGGAACAAAGATGGCGTTTGTCGGCCTCAAACAGGACGAAGACATCGCCAATGTCATCGCCTATCTGAAGCAATTCTCGAAATAGCGCGCCGCCGGCCGTTCGAACTTGCGTTCGGCCGGCGTTCGCCTCGATCACGCATCGGCTTGCAGCCCCTGCATTGCCGAAGGCAGATCGAAAAGGCTGTCGCAAACAAGATCGGCGCCAAGCTCTTCCACCGGAATGTGGCTGTAGCCGCCACGCAGCAGAATGACGGGCATGCCGGCGGCGCGTGCGGCGCCCAGGTCAGCGCCACTGTCTCCGACCAGCAGCGCGTCACCCGGGTCGACGCCTAGTTGTGCCAACGCCAGCAGCAGGGCATCGGGCGCCGGTTTCAGGTATGTCACCGCGTCTCCGCCGACGATCGCACCGAAATATTCCGTCAATCCGAAATGAAGCAGGATTTCGCGGGTCGCCAACTGCGGTTTGTTGGTTGCCACCCCCATGCTTACTCCGCCCAAATGAAAGTGGGTGAGGGCCTCCCTGACGCCAGGCATCAGCCTTGTCAGGCCGGTCAGGTGCCGGCGGTAGATAGGCGCCATGACGCGGTTTGCCTCATCGAGAGCGTTGCCGAGCAGTGGCGCTCCCGATGCCGCGAAGGCTCGCTCGATCAGTTTCCTGACACCGCCGCCGATCATGGCCTTGACCCGGTCCAGGCGCAGCGGCGGCAGATCGCGGCTGGCCAGCAATTCGTTGACGGCGGCCGCTATGTCCGGTGCCGAGTCGACCAGCGTGCCGTCGAGGTCGAACAGGATCGCCTTCGGCGATCGAAGCGGCCTACCTGCGCCGACGTTCATGCGTCATCCTTCCACTTGATCGAGCAGCCGATCGAGGCGACCTGGTCCAGCGGCCCGTCGCCGGTTCGGGCAACCTGCTTCATCGCCTCGAACAGATCGCGTCTCAGCCCGGGCGCTCCGGCTTCTCGTCGCGAGGCGTCCAGCCGACCGCGATATTGCAATCCCAACTCGCTGTTGAACCCGAAGAAATCGGGAGTGCACACCGCCACGTAATCGCGCGCTACAGTTTGGCGCTGGTCGTGCAGGTAAGGGAAGCTGAAGCCGTTCGTCGTGGCGAAGAGCTTCATTTGGTCGAAGGAATCCTCCGGGTAGGTGTCGGCATCGTTCGAGTTGATTGCGACAAAGCCGATACCTTCGGCCTTGAGGTCGTTGGCATCGCGCACGATACGTGAAATCACCGCCTTCACATAAGGGCAGTGATTGCAGATGAAGGCCACGACCAGGCCGTTCGGGCCGGCCTGGCTGAGGATCGAATGCGACCTGCCGTCGACGCCGGGCAAAACGGCATCGATCGCGCGCCAGCCGAAATCGCAGACAGGGGGAACGGCCGCCATGCTTGCCTCCGATGAAATGGTTTACGCGGCTTTCCGGATCGCACCGTCGGCCGCCTGTCGGATGGTTCCAATGTTGGCGCGGTAGGCCGCCTCGGTGCCCCCCTTGAACACGGCCGACCCGGCGACCAGCACATTGGCGCCGGCCGCGGCGACCAGCGGGGCGGTTTCGGCCGTGACGCCGCCATCGATTTCGATGTCAATCGGGCGGTGGCCAACCAATGCCTTGATTCGCCTGATCTTCTCGATGACCGCGGAAATGAAGGCCTGGCCGCCGAAGCCTGGATTGACCGTCATCAGAAGCACCAGATCGAGCCTGTCGAGCACATATTCGATGACGCTCTCCGGCGTCGAAGGATTCAGCGATACGCCGGCCTTCTTGCCGAGATTTTTGATCGCCTGCAGGGAACGATCGAGATGCGGCCCGGCCTCTGCATGCACCGTGATGATGTCGCAACCGGCGTCGGCGAAGGCGGCCAGATAGGGGTCGGCCGGCGCGATCATCAGATGGCAGTCGAAGATTTTGTCCGTTCGGTCGCGGATCGCCTTGATCACCGGCGGACCGAAGGTGATGTTGGGCACGAAGTGGCCGTCCATCACGTCGAGATGGATCCAGTCGGCACCCGCCCGCACGACAGCTTCGACCTCGTCGCCGAGCCGCGAGAAATCCGCGGAAAGCACGGAGGGTGCGATGATTGTCCCGGTGACCATGGTCGTCGTCTCCAATTCTGTCTGCGGTGTTGGTCGCTGCGCCGGCCGCTTCGTCGTGTCAGCGCATCTTCGTCTCCGGTTCGCCTTCCAGTTTCCCTTCCGCGAACACGCGGCTGCCGCGAATGTCGGATTCCTCGATGGTGATAAGATCGGCCTTGGTCAACACCCGGCTGCGCGATGCGAAAAGCCGGTTGGCCTGCCGCAGCCGCGCCCGGTCGAGCCCATTGCGAACCGAACGCGCGTTGGAGAAATGCGGCAGCCTCATGCGGATCGGAAGATACTCTTCGAGCGCCTGGGACGCCGCCTCGCTGAGGCGATAATTCTGCTCCGCGAGCATAATCTCGGCGATCGATTTCAGTTCGCTGACGCCATAGTCAGGGAAATCGAGGTGGTGGGCGATGCGCGAACGCATGCCGGGATTGCTGTCGAAGAAGCGGTCCATCTTGTTCTTGTAGCCGGCAAGGATCACAACCAGATCGTCACGGTTGTTCTCCATGCACTGCAGCAGGATTTCGATCGATTCCTGGCCGTAGTCGCGTTCGTTCTCTGGCTTGTAGAGATAGTAGGCCTCGTCGATGAAAAGCACGCCGCCCATGGCACGCTTGATCACCTCGCGGGTCTTGGGCGCGGTGTGGCCCACATACTGGCCGACGAGATCCTCTCGAGTCAGGACGTGTATGTGGCCTTCGCGGACATAACCCAGACGATCCAGGAT
>NZ_RZRW01000450.1:0-4743 GCF_003998745.1 Mesorhizobium sp. M7A.F.Ca.US.014.04.1.1
CTCTATTGCAAGGTGCCGATCTCGATGACGACGGCAGCCCTTGGCGGCTCCTTCGAGGTGACGACGCTGGACGGCACGCAGACCAAGGTCAAGGTGACCGAAGGCACACAGAACGGGCGCCAGTTCCGCCTCAAGGGCAAGGGCATGCCTGTGCTGCGCCAGCCCAATGTCGGCGACCTCTACATCCAGACCGCGGTCGAGACGCCGCAGAACCTGACCCGGCGCCAGCGCGAACTTCTGGAGGAGTTCGAACAGCTCTCCTCGCAGGACAATTCGCCTCAATCGAGCGGCTTTTTCGCCCGTATGAAGGATTTCTTCGAGTCTTTCGGCGAGCGTTGATGCACTTTGGCCCGCGTAAGCCGATTTGCCACGCGTAAATCCTTGAATCGCGTCACCCCTTGAGACGCGACGAAAATTATCTTATCCACGACATGCGTCCGGCCGCGCCTTGCCTAGCACCGCTCAGGTGCTAAGTAACTTTGCGGGGAGCGCTGAGGAGAGCTTGCATGACACGTGGCCCTGGACTGCGGAAGGCGCTTGTCGAAAAGTTCGACGACGAACTCAAATTCTTCAAGGGCTGGATCGACAAGCCGAAGACGGTTGGCTCGATCGTGCCGACCAGTTCGATCACCGCGCGCAAGATGGCCTCGATCGTCAATCCTAAATCCGGCCTGCCAGTGCTCGAGGTCGGTCCCGGTACCGGCGTCATCACCCGCGCCATCCTCGCCCAGGGCGTACGCCCCGAAAACCTCTACGCTGTCGAATATTCCACGGATTTCGTTCGTCACCTGCGGCGGCTCTATCCCGGCGTCAACGTCATCGAGGGCGACGCCTTCAACCTCAACGCCACGCTTGGCGACAAGAGCGGGATGATCTTCGATTCCGTCGTTTCGGGCGTGCCGCTGCTCAACTTTCCGGTCGCCCAGCGCATCGCCTATATCGAGAGCCTGCTCGACCGCATCCCGGCCGGACGGCCGATCGTGCAGTTGACCTATGGCCCGATGTCGCCGATCCCACCCGGCCGCGGCAATTATACGGTCAAACATTTCGATTTCATCCTCCGCAACATTCCGCCGACGCAGCTGTGGATCTATCGCCGCGAAGCGCACTAGTGAGAAGGGAATAAGGCAATAGGGGAGTAAGGGAGTAGGGATGAAGGGTTCCATTTCCAGGCTATTTTCTACTCCCATATTCCCTACTGCCCTATTCCCCTATCCTATCCAGCCGTTGATTTGAGCCGTCCTTGGCTGTACCTGTCCGGGAACAAGGGTGGCCAATGGCAGTGATCCCGAAAATCCTCGTCTTCGCCGGCTCGGTGCGCAGCGGCGCCTATAGCGGCAGGGCCGCCGACGTGGCGCAAAAGGAACTCGCCATGCAAGGTGCCGAGGTGACCCGCATCTCGCTCGCCGAATACCCCCTGCCGATCATGGACGAAGACCTGGAAAAGGAAAAAGGCGTTCCCGAAAACGCCCAGAAACTCGGCCGTCTCATCATGGCCCATGACGGGCTGCTGATCGCCACGCCCGAATATAACGGCTCCATTCCGCCGCTGCTCAAGAACACGATCGACTGGGTGAGCCGGGTGCGCAGGGATGGTGGCCGGCCAGTCAGGCCGCTGGCCGGCAAGGTCGTTGGCCTTTGCTCGTCCTCCAACGGGCACTTTGCCGGTATCCGCTGCATCAACCATCTGCGCGCGGTGCTGGTGCGTTGCCAGATGGAGGTGGTGACGCCGGAATGCTCGGTGCCCGACGGCGGTGACGCCTTCGACGAGGATGGAAATTTCCGTGACGAAAGACTGCACAAATCGATGGAGCACCTATGCCGCACGCTGATCGAGACCTCGCGCCTGCTGTCCACCCGGATCGAGGCATGATCGCCAATAGCATGCGCGACCGGCTCATCGTCGGCCTCGACGTGCCGACAGTGAAGCAAGCCGAGCAGGCAGTGCGCGAACTCGACGGCATCGTCTCCTTCTACAAGATCGGCTACCAGCTTGCCTTCGCCGGCGGGCTCGACTTCGCCAGGGAGCTGGCCAGCGGCGGCACCAACGTCTTCCTAGACATGAAGCTGCTCGACATCGACCACACGGTGGCCAAGGGTGTCGAGAACATCGTCAAGATGGGCGTGACCATGCTGACCATTCACGCCTATCCCAAGGCTATGCAGGCCGCCGTAGAGGCGGCCAGAGGCAGCGACCTTTGCCTGCTTGCCGTCAGCGTTCTGACCTCGATGGACGAGCAGGACATGATCGACGTCGGCTATGAGTACGATCCGCATACGCTGGTGCTTAGGCGCTCGGAACAGGCGCTGCATGCCGGCATGGGCGGCATCGTCTGCTCGGCCGCGGAGGCCGAGGCGGTGCGCCGGATCGTGGGACCCGACATGGCGGTGGTGACGCCCGGCATCCGGCCGGCGGGCAGCGACCATGGCGACCAGAAGCGTGTGGTGACGCCGGGCCAGGCGATTCGCAACGGCGCCAGCCACCTCGTCGTCGGCCGTCCGATCATTGCTGCGGCCAACAAACGGGAAGCGGCCGAAGCCATCCTCGACGAGATGCGCTCGGCCTGAGATTTCCAGGAACAAGTTCGGAGACCAAGAAAATGCCCAAAGGATATTGGATCGCTCGTGTCGATGTGCGCGACGCGGAAGGCTACAAGGACTATGTCGCCGCCGCCAAACCTGCCTTCGAGCGCTTCGGGGCGAAGTTCCTGGCGCGCGGCGGCGAGTACGAAAAGGCCGAAGGCCCCGGCCGCGCACGCAATGTCATTATCGAGTTCGAATCGCTGGCTGCCGCACACGATTGCTACCATTCGCCGGAATACCAGCGCGCCGCCGCCATTCGCCAGAAGGTCGCCGACGGCGAAATTGTCCTGGTCGAGGGCGCCTGAGGTCCCCTGCAAGCATAGTTCCGGTTTTAGCCGGAGACGTGCTCAAAATCGGATAGAGCCTGGCGGCGTTTGAAGCCCCGCAGGCTCATTTTACATATCTTTGCTCCGCGATTTCACGGTGATCTGCCTGGCGCAGTTGCCAGGTGCGGAGCCGTGCCGACGAGCGGTCATTCAACGCCGGTCGGATTGCCGGTTGACATGCAGGTATTTACCTGCATATTATGCCTTACAACAGAGTGAGGCAGATGGACGCCGACAAGGTTTTCAAAGCGCTGGGCGACCCGACACGCAGAAGGCTGCTTGACCTTCTGTGCGAGCAGAACGGGCAGACGCTCGGTCAGCTTTGCGATCATCTGGACATGGCCAGGCAATCCGCCACCCAGCACCTCGACCTGCTGGAGGCGGCCAACCTGGTGAGCACGGTCAAGCGCGGCCGCGAAAAACTACATTTCATCAATCCCGTGCCGCTGCACGAAGTCTACGAGCGCTGGGTACGGAAATTCGAACGGCAGCGGCTCAGCCTGCTGCACGACCTGAAGCAGGAACTCGAAGGAGAAGACCAATGACCACCAGAGAGACCACGAGCTTTGTCTACGTGACCTATATCCGCTCGACGCCGCAGAAGGTGTTCGAGGCGATAATCAAGCCCGAGATCGCAAAGCGCTACTGGGGCCACGAGAACGTCTCCGAATGGACGCCGGGCTCGAAATGGGAACACATCCGCGCCAATGACGAACGGACCGTCGAACTCGTCGGCAAGGTCGTCGAGATTTCGCCGCCGACCCGCCTCGTCATCACCTGGGCGAACGCTTCGCAGGCCGACGATCCGTCGAAAACCAGCCGGGTGACGTTCGCCATCGAGGAATACGACACCATGGTGCGGCTGACCGTCAGCCATGACGAGCTCGAGGCCGGCAGCGGCATGGCGAAAGGCGTCAGCCAAGGTTGGCCGGCGGTGCTGTCCAGCCTGAAATCCTTCCTCGAAACCGGCAGCGGCATCGATATTTTCGCCAAGCCGAAATCGGCCTGATGTTGCGACCTCGAGCAGAATCAGACCCGTGGAGAACGATAATGACCAAGCGCTATACCGGCGGCTGCGCATGCGGCGCGATCCGTTACGAGACCAATGACGAGCCTATCTTCCAGAACCACTGCCAATGCAGCGATTGCCAGAAGCGCTCAGGCACCGGCCACGGATCCTACCTGACCTTCGGCCAGCGCACCGATATGGCCATTACCGGGGAGGTGAGCACCTGGCGCGTGGCGGGCGCCAGCGGCAATGAAAAAATCCACACCTTCTGTCCAACCTGCGGAACGCCGGTCTTTCTGATATCCGTCGCCATGCCGGAATTCATAGCGGTCCATGCGGCCAGCCTCGACGATCCGGAACAGTTCAGCCCGCAGATGGTGACCTACACGAGCCACGGCCATGCCTGGGACAAGATGGATCCCGCCTTGCAGGCGGTCGAGCGAATGCCGTAGTGAAACGCGTCCGCCGTCGGCCCGCGATCTGCCGTCGCGCCTTCAGGCCCGATGCTCTTGGCCGATCAGCCGGCTCGCCGCTGTCTCGGCTATGGCATCGGCAAGCTCGAGGCCCCATTGCTGGCGGCAATAGGCGCGGAAATCGAAGCAGGGCAGGCCGGGGCAGACCTCGAACTCGATGAGGTGGACGGTGTCGTCGGCCTCGACCCTGAGATCGATGGAAAACACGTCGCGCAGGCCGAGCCCGCTCATCAGCCGCCCGGCGATCGCACGAATCCTGGCGTCGGCGGCCGGCTGGCTGTCGGCGACCGCGACGAGCTCCGGCTCGGCGTAATGTCCCGCCGCTTTCGCTGCCTCGCCAGTGTCGCCGTAG
>NZ_RZRW01000045.1:0-18224 GCF_003998745.1 Mesorhizobium sp. M7A.F.Ca.US.014.04.1.1
CCATCAAGGAGTTTTGCAACGGCGGGGCCGTCAACAAGACCTTCAGCCGCGACGCAAGAGCATCCCGCAGCTTCTTCGCCTGCGCCGAACCACCTTTCTTGTAAACGTTGCGGAGCCTGTGAGCCTCATCGATGATAACCACATCCCAACCGACCCGGTGAACGTCATCTGATTTGCTAGCGGCGTACTGATACGACGTGATTACGATCGCAGCGGGATTTTCAAAAGGATGGTGGTGTCCAGCTTTGACCGTTTCCTTGTAGGTCTTCGAGTCCAGGATGACGCTCGGGAGCGAGAACTTTTCCTGAAGCTCCTGCTGCCACTGGGTGCGCAGCGATGCGGGGACGATGAGTAGGATGCTGCGGCGGCGCTCGGCCCATTTCTGCGCGATGACCAAACAGGCTTCGATCGTTTTGCCAAGCCCGACCTCATCGGCAAGGATCACCCCTTTTGACAGCGGAGAATGCAGCGCGAAGCGTGCGGCTTCGACCTGATGCGGCTTCATGTCGACGCGAGCGGTGGAAAGAGACTTGGCGAAGGCTTCGTCGGATCGGCCCTCCAGCATGATACGGTTGGCGAAATATTTGCTGTGATAGTGTGTATAGTTGGTCATTGGGTGCCCACCCGAGAATCGCGGGCCATATGAACAGGATGGATTGATTCAGACAAGCGCCGGGTTGATCACTGGAGTCGGTTCACTCCGAATGCCACAGAATGATTGCAGCGGCGCTAGCAAGGGCAAAAAAGTCGCCTAAGTCCTCGGCAGCGATCAGCCATTCTTTGCAGACATCGAAAGCGGCGAGCGCCGCGTCAATCTCGTTGAACTCATGGATACCGCCAAGATCTTTGCGCTGGTGCGCGATCTCCAAGACAGCCGGATTGACGCTGACAGCGAGCGAGCAACGTGCATGAGATGAATTTCTTAGACCCTTGTGAATCTTAGTAGGCACAAACTATTTGCATACCAACCCCACGCTTCGCGATAGGGTCGTGGCCGGCCGTGTTAGCTGCGCTGGACACCGGCAATATTGTTCGGAGGGAAAGGCGCTCTTCGGAAAACGTCGACGATATGAGCCCCCTGCTGGGCACGTAGCATCGCGGCCAAGTCAAATGGCTGCGTGGCGAGGGCACAAAACCACTCCTCTCCAGTTACGGCGTATCTATCTACGATCCGGTTCCAAGGATCAGGTTGCCGGAACCGGCGATGCAAGGCCGTGTGAATTGGCCGGCTAATCGGATATGGCGACCATGGAGAATAGTAGTTCTCGCAGTGGGTTTGAAGGCTCTCTGTGGAGCCCGAGATCGAGCAACGCTGGGGCTTTTGCAGCAAGCCCTTGTCGGTGAAGTGGTGTATCAATTGCCAGCCGCGAACTCGCTCCTCATGAGTGAAGCCATTGTAGGCAGGCATCTGGGGCCACCTCCAATCCGGAAGGCCAACGGGCTCAAACAGGCCCATAGAGTTTGCAACTGGATTCAAAATCTAACCCTGAGAGAGACCGAACTTTGCTAACCATATTGCTATACAAATTGCGATACAGAAACCCGTTAAATTACTGATTTTATCTAATATTATATTTGACATGGCTCCGGCCCGGGGAGCCACTTAATCCAGAAAAGTCTTGAAACCCAAGGACTACAAGGGTTTCCGCTTCCCCAGAGATACACCGCGCGATACACTGCGGGGTACACTGAGCTATGAAGATTGACGTGAAGCACATACAGAAACGAGGCGTCGCCGGCTGGCGTTATCGGCGGAAAATTCCGAAGAAGCTCCAGGCCGCTGCGGGCAAGTTGGAAATCCTGGTCCCGCTCGGGGCGACCGAACATCAAGCACTGAAGGCCTACCCCAAGGTGCATGCCCAGGCAGAGCAGCAGTTGCGCCTTTGGTCGCGGCCGCACGATGCGCAAACCCTAGGCAGCTTGGTTGGCACCCCCACCTTGACCGACTTTGAGCACCATAGGCTGAACCGCACACGCCTTCGCGCGCTCAGTCTCGACCCCGAATGGACCGGTCCAGAGGACGAGGATGACCCCGAGGCGCTAGCTCGGGAGCTGATCGCGGAGCAGATTGCTGAGAAATATCCAGTGGACGACCGAGGCAATCCCGTTGGCATAGAGTCGGCGGACCGCGCCCTGATCCACGCCCTTGTCCTTGGTCAAAATCAACAGCGCCATGCCCCGACCTTGGAAGATGCCAGGAGGCTGTACCTCAAAGAGAAGGTTGGCACCGACGAAACAAAGAAGATGGAGCTTGAGCGAGTGTTCAAGCTCGTCAGCGCGGCGCTTGGCAAGGACAGGACACTAAGCAACCTCAAGCGGGAAGACGCCAAAGAGGTCAGGGACCACATGCTCGATGGCCGCAAAGCGTCGTCCGTGGACCGCTACTTGAATGTGGTCCGTGCGATGATCAACCACGCCATCAGAGAATTTGACCTCACCGGGGTCACCAATCCCTTCATGAACTTGGAGGCCGCGCCCAAGGACAAGGCAGAGCCTGATAAAGACAAACGCCGGCCCTTCACCCTTGATGAGGCTGCCGCCATCTCGGGCCGCCTTGTGTCACACGCCAAGACCGACCTCCAGCACATCTGGCGCATTCTTAAAGGGACTGGATGTCGCCTCGCCGAGGTCTCGGGTCTGCGGGTCGCAGACGTGCATCTCGAACATGCCATCCCGCACATCACGGTCGAGTGGCATGACGACCGCCGCATTAAGAATGCAGTGTCGCGCCGTAACGTGCCCTTGATCGGGGACGCATTGGACGCTGCAACAGAAGCCAAAGCTGCGGCGGGCAACGCGGCGATGCTGTTCCCAACCTACGGCAGGCCCAAGGGTGCGTCCTCAGCGTCTGCTGCTTTGGGAAAGCACGTTCGGGCTTGTGTAACGGACCCGAAGGCTACCACCCACTCGCTTCGCCACCTCATGAAGGATCGCCTACGCTTGGCCGGCGTCACGAAGTCGGACCAAGACATTGTTCTGGGCCATTCCTCAGGCAGCGTTGGGGAGGACTACGGTGGCGACGAGGCAAGACTTGAGATGGCCAGACGGGCGCTTGAGAAGGCTAACTCGCTCTGATCCAGTCCGGTTCTGCCTGGGGCCGCTCACTCGTTGCGCCACCGAATGGAGGACTTGCTGGTGATCGCTTGGGTCCCCGAGAAGCTCAAGCGGTCGATCATGGGCCACTCAGGGGGCGGCGCTGGGGACAACTACGGTGGCGAAGAGGGGCGGCTTAGGGTTGCAACTGAGGCGACGGAGAAGGCCTTCGCTGCGGTTGGCTAAGATAGTCGTCGCTTCCCCTCGCGGACGTTGTACTGCGCTAGCGCATAACTTTGCTGGTCTCAGCGATGATCTTGGGGATCTGCCCAATCGCAATCGTGTAGCTGAACCGCGCCACACCTTTTGCCTGCTTGTGCCTTGGCAGGCTGCGGACGACCCAGTCGTAAGTGCCCGACACCATGCATCGCTCATTGGCACAGGTGACTATGACGCTCTCGTCGTGGAGATTGTATCCCCGTTCCGGCCATCGTTGGAAATAGCTTCTCTTGTCGGCGATGATCGAGCTTAGGTCCGTTGGCTTTCCGTAATAATCGACGATGCCAGCATACGAATTTTGAACCTGAGCGATCGCCAAATCTGCGTTGTCGCCATGGTGCTCGATGAGCCCCTTGATAAATGCTACCGCCGCGCTCTCTAGCTGCCGCTCGTCTGCGCTGGCTTCAGCCGGGGCCGGAGTGGGCATTGGCGACACACGCGACGTGTCAACGGACGGCGGCGTGGTGGAAATGTTGGTTACGCGCAGTTCAGCCATCTCACTGGCGGAGAGATATCGCATATCAGACCTGTCGTAACTCAATGCTACGGCCATCAACTTGGGGTCCACGCCCATCTCGGACATGTAGGACATGATATCGGCAGTTACGGCTTGAACGTTCGCCACAGCCTCGTCGGTAGACATCCCGCTCTCTGGGGCGAAGGATGAGCGGTGAACACCAATAGAGCCCGGATCGGCAACACGGCGAACGCCACCCATGAAAGCCAAGGAGCAAGCCGACGCGCACTGCAACTGCCGGACTTGAAGCGTGTCAAGGCCGGCTGCCCGGATCATACGTCCAAGTTGCATTGCACTTCCGATACTACCCCCCTGCGAGTCGAATACGACCACTCTAGCCCCACTGCTTGTGACAGCGCGGCTAAACTCATTCAGAGGTTCGTTGACCCCAAATTCACCGGAGACGATGAGAAACGGAAGTTCGCCCGACGACGATACCGGCTTGTATTCCAGAGCCTTGGCCGACCATGTTGCGGCCGCGATAATTGACGCAACAGCTAAAACTCTCAAAACTGAACGCATAACTGGCTACCCTACCCTGCCCGTCACAAGTAAGATCCAGTTGAAGCGCCATTTCAAGCGCCAACTGTGAAAGGTTCGATTTATGGTCAAAGAACTGATTGACGCCTCAATGATCTGGCACGGGTATTAGAAACTATGTGCAACCTCTACAATATCGCCACGTCGCAAGAGGCCATCCGAGCCGGCTTTGCGGGACATGTTGGGGAACTTTGAGCCGTCCATAGACTTCGATCCCGGCGGTTCGACCCGGTGGTTCGCTATCCCATACCCCTCCGCTCCTGCCTTAGGCCGCCCTCAGGAACGGGACGGTAATGGCAGCGGCGAGGCGCGGCCTGAGGTGAAGCGGAGAATATCGTCGGCTTTCGTAAAGGTACGCGGACCGTCGCCTTGTATGCAAGGAGCTGGAGGACTAACGTTCCAATCCTTGAAAATCATCAACGTGGACGCGACATTTGGATGCTTACCTAGCGATCGCTGAGTCTATCCTTCGGATCGAACGGAGACCCTTGAGTCCCCGCGCGATGTTGGCTGCTGCCTATCGCCTCGGCTACGTGCCAACCCACTTGCACGGACGGACGCAGCATAAGACGCTCGGAGCTAGGTTGAGCGAAGACATCATCTCTCATCGCGACAACAGCCTTTTCTTTAGGACAAAGCCAGGGCGCTTTTTCCTTAGGGAGTTCCTCACTGACGACACCATTCCCGAGGACCACAGGCAACCGATCGCTACTCGACGCCGCATGCGCGAACTATTGCGCGGGCCTGCTCTCGCAGTTGACGTTAGCGACCTTGCCCTGATCGCGGAAGTCGGCAGACCAATTGAACCGGAAATAGTATTCGGCCTGCTACGCTCGAACCGCTACCGTTACGACAATCCAAAGGCAAAGCGACCCAGCAGCGTCTTTCTTTGGTCTTTTGTGTCGGTGCGCCGCGACCGCGAGGTCCTGAGCTACAGGCTCGGCCGCTACCGCGATGACCGTGATGCATTCATGGCGAGACGTTCAGTTGGATTTTCGACTCTCGTTCATCTTGAGCAACGGACATTGTTCAATGACGACTTCGGAATTGTGGACTCGGGTGTCCAAGCAGCAAAAGTTGACCTCGATGTTCCCGAGATTAGAACGCCGGCCAGTGTCAACCGGCTTGCTGCTCACCTAAGGTATTTTATGTGGGTTTCGCATGGTGAGGGGCAGAATGAACTGCTCGCGATTATTTCGTTCGAATGCCCACACTGGTTTCATCCTGAACGGCGGCGACTGGCGTTGAACGACCTGACTTGGCTCGACTTGCGCACTCCTGTGAATAACGTCGATGATTTCGACCCATGGTCACGATACGTGTTACTGACAACGGATCGAAACCTGTCAGCCGGCTGAAAACTTGGCATCATCGTCGCTCATCTTATCGGGGCCAAGCGTTGCGTATGTGAAGTCGCAGCTGGAAACGTCAGACTCTGCGCGAACGAAGCGTGCACTACAATATATTTGCCGAATATACAGACTTGGCTATCGGATCGTCCAAAGCGAACTTCTTGGCGTTCAGCAATCAATCGTCGGCATTCTTTACACCCGAAAATCGGACGAAAAGCTGAGGCGTTGGGCCTTGAATGCATTGGCGAGATGCGGAACGGCGGCTGTCAGCCTCGAATGTGTGATGGGAGTTTTCAAGGAATTTAGTTCCGACCCGCAGACTGCAGCGGCAGCCATCGCCGCGATTTACAGGATGAAGCGAGACGCGACCAAAGCGATAGACGATCTCGATCTCTTCGACCCGCAAATGCGAGTCCTTGCGGCCCTGCAGCATGTGGAACATACAAAACTGGACCTGACGGGCATTCCGGTCGACATTGAGAAGGCGTCGGCGGACGTCCTCAAACTTGGCTTAATCGTTGTCGGCTTGAACAGAGCCCCTCACAATCTCTTTCATCCACGGCACAGTAATTCCGAAATCGTCAAAGCGCTCGGCGCTTACGACGACGATATTGTCGTCCAGTATACCGTTTGGGCCGTGGCCGAGAACGACAACCTATCTATTGACGATCTGGGTATCCCGCTCAGTTCGGTGGAGAGCAGGCCACCAAATGTACGTGGCTGGATGTATCGCGCGATCGCCATGCACGCTAACGCTGCCGATCACCAGGATTACATTGCCAACGGCGCCGGCGACGATGAGGCTGAGGTCCGCCTCGCTTTGGCTATCGGGCTAAAGGATACCTATTACGACGGGCTCGAGGCTTTGGCGCACGATTGGTTCATGACCGAGGCGGACAGTGAGATTGCTCATACACTCATGGACCACATGGTGCGCCATGCGGATCGGTCGCCAACATATGAATGTACTGTGCTCGACTTCTACGAAAGAGAGGCGCAAAACTCTCTCCTGCGTCGGAGGATCGAAGGACACGCCGCCAAGACCGAACTCTACAGCAAGCTCATGCGTATATCATTCGACGGTTCCGACGACTTATTCAGGAGCATTAACGTGACCAACAATACCACGAATATATCTGGCGGCATTAATGCCGGAGCTGTTTCAATGGGTGGCGATGCGACGAACACGGGGGAGATCAATGTTAATTACCAGCCGCAAACGATAGAGCTGATCCAGGCCGAGCTTTCCAAGGCGATCAAAGCCATACACGACTCCGGCGTTGCCCCCGAGCTTAAGGAGCATGCGCTTGAACACGTGAAGGCGGCCCAAATAGAGCCCACACCCGATAAATTGAAGAAAGCGGTCGACGTCCTTGGCAAAGTCGAGGACGGGGCGAAGAAGATATCGGGAATTTCGACAGCAGCAGTTGCCATCGGAACTACCGCTATCGCGCTTGCCAAACTCATGGGCTATGTGCCCTGAGCTTCGTGAGCTCATCGTCCTTTCATTGATAGAGCCGCATCACTGCTCATGATCGCTGCCAAATCCTCAGCGTACGGGTGGTCGAGGTGTTCAGCCGGCCACCTCCATGCATCAGCAGGCTGCCCGGTGACAGGCCGTTCTCAGGATCAAGGAAGATCGGCGGGTGCCGAGAAGGCGTTGGCAGTGTGGGGGTTTTAAGCGCAGCCTACCCACACCAAGGGCGTGGCGTCGGCGGACAGCTTGTAGAGCCACAGACGAACGGTACAGCCAGCCCCTCTGACACCAATATGTCGCCCACATCCTGGCCATCGGCAAAGAGAGAGCCGCAACTTCGCCCGTAGTTGCACTTGCCGGTGCCCTCAGTGCCTGCCGGGCAGGAACATGGAACCATCTTCAGCTCCAGCTTCGCCGCAGCCACCAACTCTTTGAGGCGCGCCTTTGCTCGCTGACCAAGGTCTGCCTCAGCGTCGCACCTCGGCTGGATGCTCTCAGGCGCATTGAAGCCCACCAGCCGGGTCCCCTTGTCGGAACCGTTGAGGCGAATGGTGTCGCCGTCGGTGATAGTGAACTGCGAGCTTGCGAGCGGCGCCCGGTCTCCCGTGCCTGATCTCGCGAAGGACGGCATGGTGGGCCAAGAGATGTGCTCGCCCTTCTCGACGTATGAGTAGATCAGCGAACCGACGATCAGCGCCAGCGCGAAACCGAAGGCTCTGGTGAACCGCGCCGCCAAGTATCTCACCTCCCTAGCGACCCGGCTGCCTGGTCGCCGTGGCTCCCAATGCGGCGACGAAGTGGGACGGTATGGGGCTGTTTGGCTCCGCTCGAAGTTGCTCGATGGCGCGGAGCCTATTATCTCATAGAGCTTCGCAAACTGCTTTGGGCTTAGCCGTGTGCGTGGGCCGTACTTCGCCAGCCGGACGTGCATGTCGAGCAGGAATTGCCGCTGCCATAGGGTAAGACGGCCGCGAGTAAGCACAGCCTCGACACGGGACTTCAGGTCGTCCTCGGTCTCCAATCCGATACCTCACGCCTGCCTTACAATACTGCGCAGGCGGTTGGGTGTGAATAGGCGTACGCACCGGGCGGAAAGTTGCACCTCGGAGAGGCCTATCTGGAACACCGACGACCTAATCGCCTTCCGTCAAGGCTCCCCTCTAGGCCCCCCCTGACGTTCTCCCAGGTGTGGCTTAGGGGGATCAGGTACCTAGTAGTCCAAGCCAAGATGGCCTACAGCGTTGTTTCCCACGGAGTACAACGCAATGACCGATGAGCCGCTGCCAATCGCCCAGGCGTCACCCAGCAAGCCGCTCGCGTTCGGAGGCGGAATGGTTATCGGGGCGCTTGGCGGTCTCGTAGGTCTCGGCGGCGCTGAGTTCAGATTGCCGCTGCTGATCGGCCTGTTCAACTTTGGTGCGCTGGAGGCCGTGATCCTGAACAAGGCCATGAGCCTGATCGTGGTGGCAACCGCGTTGCCGTTCAGGGCTCAGACAGTCCCGTTCGGGGAGATCGCTTCACATTGGCCGATCATAGCGAACCTCCTGGCTGGAAGCCTAATAGGTGCCTGGCTCGGGGCCGGATGGGCGACCCGCCTTCGAGCTGAGACCCTCTACAAGACCATCTCGATCATACTCTTCCTCATCGCAGGGGTGCTGTTGTTCGGCCATAACGCTCATGCCAACAGTGCCTTGCTCAGCGGTCCAGCACAGTTGATCGCAGGGGTCTTCGCTGGGTTCATCATAGGCATCGTTGCGGCGCTGCTCGGGGTCGCTGGTGGCGAACTGCTGATCCCAACGCTGATACTGTTGTTCGGGGCCGACATTAAGCTCGCCGGCAGTCTCTCGCTTGCCGTGAGCTTGCCGACCATGATTGTCGGGTTCGCTCGCTACAGCCGCGACCAGAGCTTCTCAGTCATCCGACGCAACATCGCGTTCGTATTGGTCATGGCCTGCGGCTCGGTTGTCGGGACGTTCCTGGGCGGGCAGATGCTTGGATTTGTGCCGAGCGGTGTGCTGCTGCCCCTGCTGGCTGCCATCTTGGTGATTTCAGCGGTCAAGGTCTGGCGTCACTGACGACGCAACATCCCTTCTTCCTCGGCAGCTTCCTCGAATGCTTGCCGAACGTCCTCTGGTGACGCCCGGTCCTCGAACGCGTCGATGCAGGCCTGCACCGCCTTGTTCCACTTCGGCCCCTTCCTGGGCCACTTCATGAGTTCCTCGGCCGCCCCCTCAACGTGACTGATGCCTGCCGTGATGCCGACCCTATCGGACCTCACGTAGACCGGAGGGTTGAACCAATGGAGAGCCATCAGAAGTCACCTCGGTCGACCCTACGTTTCAGGTCTGCAGCATTCAAAAGGTCGACCAGATCGTCGGCATACTCCATGTCGAGACCTGTGGCTGGATGACCATCAGGCTCAGCCGGCTGCCCGGTGAACACGTCGAACACCGTCCAGGTCCCATTCGGTTCCTTCTTGAGGTCGTACCGCTGCTGGGCCATCTGGGACCTCTTGGGTGGCAGCCTTTTGGGCTTGATCGATTGCATCAAGAAGCGAGGCTAGTGTTGGGGGTAGCTCAGGGTCAACCGTCAGGCCGAAGGCCTTCTGTATGTCTCGACGATTGTCCCCGTTGCGTATCGATTCACGAAGGTGGTCGGCCACGGTCTTGTGACCGGCTTTGTCGCGCTTGGCCATGAAGCTGTCCCCTAAACCCCTAAATTATTGTGTGACAAAAGCTCCGTTTAACGGCGCTCAACGTATTGTCAGACAATTGGTTCCATTAGGAGGTCGGAATATTTGATAGTAAAATGTGAGCGGGTGATCGGACAACTGGCACGCGCGCCGTCCCCCCGTGGGGGTGCCTCCCGGCCGTCATTGATCCGCGCCCGCGTGGGACGTGATGCGCGCGTGATCGCGGGCGTTCTCCCACACAATTCCCCACATGCAACGCGCAACACCATGCAATCCAAGGCTTGCCAAAGGATATGATATCCCTTCGATGCATTGGGAGGGTGCCAAGGGTGCGCCAAAGGGCGCCGACAGGTAGCCGGAAGGGTGCGCTATGTTTCGCCACTTGTCCGGCAATCGGTGTATTTGTCGGACACAAGGGTGTAGGGTGCCCGATGATCGCTGACCCATGCTTCCAAATCGTCTTATCCGGCGCGCTTCGCCACACCCTCGTTGAGACCCGTGTTAACATGGTTCGAGCGCGCGCCGCTCTTGCCGAAGCTCGCATGATCGTGAGGGATGACACTGCGCGCCGCTACCATGTGCGCCTAGGTCTCACCCTAAAGAAACCCTTTCGGCACCCTTGATCGGCCCCTAGCTCCGCGCGTTACGGCGGCGACCCATTCTTTTCCGTCCACAAACCTATACCTTTGTGAACATGCCGCTTGACATGTACACTTATCGTCCACTAAGTGATGTTCACCAACACTCTTAGAGGAAAGTGCACATGATCATCGGATACGCCCGTGTTAGCTCGACCGGACAAGACCTCGACACCCAGCTTGAGAAGCTCACGTCTGCCGGGGCCGAGAAGGTCTTCAGCGAGAAGAGGTCCGGCTTGGACGAGACGAGGCCGGAGCTTGAGAAGGCGCTGGAGTTTGCCCGTGACGGTGACGTGTTTGTGGTGACCAAGGTGGACCGGCTGGCAAGATCGGCGGCACACCTCCACCAGATCGTCAGGGACCTCGATAAGAAGGGTGTCGGCTTCAAGGTGTTAGATGACGCCTCGCTGGACACGACCACCCGAACTGGCAAGCTCGTGTTCGGCATCCTCGCCAGCATTGCAGAGTTTGAGACGGCGCTTCGTAAGGAGCGGCAGATGGAAGGCATCGCCAAGGCGAAGGCCAAGGCAGAAGCCCAAGGCGAGCCGTGGAAGACTGGCAGGCCCGTGACGCTCGACCATGATCGGATCAAGGCCCTGAAGGCCGAGGGGCGCTCTGTGAGGCAGATTGCCAAGGAAGCCGGGTGTTCACCTTCAGCGGTCCAGAAGGTGCTGGCCGTGTTGGCCTGACGTTTCCATAAAGTATGGAGCGAGTGCTGAATAGGGAGGCGATTACCCCACCCACTAGCACAGGAGGGTGGCAGTCAGCCCACTAGCCCTACGAAGGCGCAAATAGGGTGACCACTAGCACTACGAGGGCGATAAGGCCCCCACTAGCACTGTGAAAGCGGCCCCATAGGGACACCACTAGCACTATGAAGGCGATAGGGTGACCACTAGGACCACGGGGCGATTAGACCCCATACCCCCACCACTAGCACGGTGAAGGCGAATACCCCCTCCACTAGCACTACCCAACGCTCTTCACCCAAGCTGCCCCGTGCAGTTCTCCCCTGTTGCGACCGCCTGTTGCCCTGTTCGGCTCTTCCGGGAGACAGGATGTGGCGCTTGTCGGGGCAGCTTTGGTGAGGCGCGTGTGTCCCTCTATCTGTCCTCCGATTTTGTATGAAATCACCCGTCAATTATTTTGTATGAAGCACCACGAAAGGAGCCAACATGACCGTCTTCCGTCCCGTCGAGGCGGATTTCTCCGAGGTCTCGGATCACTGGACTGCCGAGGTTGAGGCATTTCAAAGGAAAGGCCCCCGGTGGACAACCCAACGCTACCAAGAGGCCACCCGCAAGGACACTGAACGTGCGCCAGAGTTCAACCATAAGGCCACCCTCGTCCTATGTGCTGAGGGCTTCTCACAGCCCGCATCAGCGAAGGTGCTGGGGATCACCGACCGTGCTGTTCGGTCTCACCTGTCGCGCCCATGCGAGGCTCTGGAAGCTGAACGCGAGCGGATGGCTTGGCGGGGCCGTGTACAGCACCATGAGGTGACCAAGCGCGGGCGCGCTCCGTTCGATGTCTGGGCTCACCTGAAGGCGGGTAAGGCTCCCGTGGTCGCTGATCTTCTCGGCTTCGATCCGTGGACAGCCGAGGGCATCGGGGCAAGCACCCGCGAGAGGGTCGCTTTCTACATCGTGGACGGATGGTCACAGGCTGAGATTGCCAGACTGCTGGGCATCTCCAAGCAGGCGGTATCGAAGCATGCTGCCGCTATCAGGAGATTGTTCAAACCGAAACGAACCCGGAAGTTAGGAAGTCGGCCAAACCTGATTTCACAACGCTAACAATGACATGAATGGTTGACTACCTACTATAGGGCTTCCACTCAGGGACCTTCACTTCGGGTGTTACCTTGGTCAGCCCCTTCGGGTTCCTATCGTCGATAGGTTTATCCGAAGATAACACCAAGGTTCTCCTGAGTTGCTCAGGGACATAAGACACACCCTCTAGAAAACCCTCTGTAACAGAGAAACCCTAGAGACACCCTTATATCAGGATGTCATTGGTCGCTTCGCTCCGAAGACCATGGAATATGTCTCCTGAGTACCTGATCACCCTCAGTACTGCTTCGCTCACAGCTTTGGTCTATTCTCTGGGTTTCCCTTGTTCCAAGGCCATAGCCAGAGGGAACTCCAAAGGACGCATGAAGTCTGTCCACCTGATGCTTGGATGACTGATGATCTCCCTCCACAGGTCTTCACCCTTCCACGTCAACCTGAGGCGTCCCTTTAAGGGAGGCCTTCGAATGTCACCACCAACACTTACCCGAAAGGATCACAATGAACATCACCACAGGAGCCGACCCCTATCATGTCGACTGAGGCCGACCGCATTGCATGGCGAATACACGGTCGAGAATGGCGAGCAGCGAACCCAGAGCGCGCTAAGCAGATCAGCCGGGAATGGTATCACCGCAACAAGGCTCGCGTTGCCGAGGTGCGGAAGATGAAGCGAGAGGCCGCCCGTCTGGTGAAGGGGACAGCCAATGGCTGAGACAACCCGCCAGATCACCCCGGCAATCCGCGTTGTCGAGACCGACCGTGAATGGATCATTCAGGCAGCTGAAATAAAACGAACCCGGAGGCGGGGAGCGGAGCCGACCGGCAAATGGATCGACCGCGCATACATCACCAGTCGGTCAATGCTGAACTTGGAACTGAGGCGGATGGTCGGGGCGAAAGGGAGCCTTCTCGGACATGTTGAGCAAGGCGTGCTGGACTGGCTCAACAGGCTGCCGGTTCGGCATCCGGCACGAGACCGGGAGTCCAGCGTCATTGATATGCTGGAGGCGTCTACGCCAGGTAGCGAGCATGGGGAGACCTTCCATGACCACCTGCCGCTGATCGTGAAGCACGGCCCGCTTAGGTGGCGCAACGACCGGAATGCCCGCTTTGAGCCCTGACCAAATCAAGCGGGATTGGGTTTCGACCTACCCGAACCGTGAGGCAGCCCTTGCCTTGGTCGAGTGGCTGAAGGCAGACAACTGGGAGCGCGTCTCAGAGCTTGACCGGAGGCTGACAGAAGTCGGCATCGACTGGACGGGCAGTTTCCAAGAGGCTGCCGAGCGGTGCTTTGAGGTCTACGGCTACCCCGATTTGGAAGCCGTGGCGGTTGCCCGGAGGGTCGCCGAGGTGTCGCTGCGGCCGACCCGCTCAGCGCCACGGGGAGGGCCCACCGGAGTCAGCGCCGGCCGTTCCCGTCCAGTCACCCCAGCCACACCTAGCGCGCGTCCTGAAGGCGCGCAGACGATGACCTACGGCTTCACGCCACGGCGCTGATCCACCCAGCATCATCAAGCCCAACCCGCACCCGGAGCACTGACGCGCCGGGTCGATCAACCACGACCAGATTTGAAGGAATGAACGACATGAACGATTTCAACAAGGCCAGCGGCCTCATCACCACCGGCTCAACTGACATCCGCGCTCAGGAAGCGCGAGACCGACAGACCCTTGAAAACCGGGTGGCTCAGATGCGGCGTGATCATGCGCAATCCGAGAAGGACCGGCAGGAGGCGGCTCTCCAAGAGCGTATCGCCCAGCAGACGGAAGCCGGCTTGCGGGCCAATCAACAGCTTCAGGCAAAGCGAATGGGGATCGTCAATACCGGGCAGGCCATGACCGATGGCCAGAAGGCGCAGATTGCGGCAGCAAAGCCCATGAACGGCTCCGCACCGCAGGCCCTTGTGGATCAGCTTGCGGTGACCGTTGGCGGCATCCAGTTAGGACCCCAGCAAGCCAAGGACATGGCGGCTCGCGGGGAGATCAGCCAGGGCGATTACGTCGCCGCAGTGAACGCGGCTCTGGTCCCATACGGCTATTCTTTCAGGTAGCCACGGAGGCCGAGAGTGACGGGGCGGTTGATGCCGCTCCGTTGCCTACCGTGGATGGGAAGACCGACGAGACCAACGACACTGAGGAATTGACCGACGACGAGAAGGAAGAGAAGCAACATGCCGAGTTTGTGCGCATGGCCGATCAGAGCCTTGATCGCTTCAGGGACACCCATAGCGAGGCCCAGCAGCAATTCATCGTGGACGCCTATGTCGAGACCGGAGAAATCCTTACCGGCGAAGGCTACGGCATTGACGAGGTGGAAGCGGCTGTTGTCGAAACTGCATTTACTCAGCACCTCGATAGGAACGTGCTGCGGCAGCATGGGCTGACACTGGCGACGTACTTCGAGCATGTCGATGAGGCCGACTACCCGGCACTGCGCAGGGCTGCGGCCAAAGGTGAATGGCACGTCTTCCACGGGCATGCCCAAGCCATAGCAGCGGCCCGCAGAGACGGTTCGGCTTACAGCGAGTAACCATAGCAGCACCTTTCCTACCCCCGATGCATCGCCCCAAGAGGTGTGTCGGGGTTGGGATTTTCAGAGCCCAAGCCCGCCGCGCCGCGCGCGTCTCCACAACCAATCGCCCAGGGGCCTTGCGTCTCCTCGCCGACAGCCCCCGGCATCTACGCTAGCAACCGGAGGGGTCAGCTCGCCATTGCGGGGAGCCCAAGCCACTCAGGGCTTGTGTATTCATGAATGTGGTTGCTTGTTCGGTCCGCACCCGGGTCCGAATGGTATTGCGATGTATTACCTCGGACCTGACTATCCATCTCAACGCTCCTTGAGGTAGGGTATCCGTTGGGAGGCGGGAAATGTGCAAATGGCTCAAGACCAACAGTGACGCTATTCAAGCAGGATCGGCGATCCTAGGTGTCGCAGTGGCCGTCATCGGATTTTGGCTGACGATCTACCAGTTGTCCTCAGCAAACCATTCGCTGCAAGCCTCAAACACGTACACCATCCAGCATGATGCCCGGGAGATTATTAGTGAAATCATCTCGCGAGGAAATGTTCGGCCCCTGATTATGGGCACATTGCCCGCAGGGAAGAAGGAGGAAGCCAAAACCGACCTCTGGCAAATGCTGAATTTCTATCTATCGGTCTTCAGGCAACTTCACGCTGGCGGAATCAACCAGAAGATAGGCGCTGCTTTCGGCAAGGATTTTTGCGATTTGCTCGACAAGGCTCCGGTGGCTACCGCATGGGACGAGCTTCTTAAGGAGAAGAGAATAACAGACGACTATGAGGAAATGAGAAGGACATGGTGTGGCAAAAAATAGGCTCATAGCTCTGGTGCTAATCTATCTGGCACTCTGTGCAGGGGTGCACGCCGGAGAGTTCGGCAACGTCCTCGTCGGCAGCGCCGAAGCGACACAACGGTCCCGGGAAGCAAGTGCCACTGCACTCGACGGCGTTGCGAAGGTCATCGAAGGGCTTCGAGAGAGAGAGGGGGCCGCCGGTCTTGGGGCTGGTAGAGAGCAGTTCCAACAAGCCGCCCAGCTATTTGCAGACGCAGCCAACAAAATGGAAGCTGTGCTTCCCTTTCTCCCTAATGAGGAACTCTCGCAGCAGCAATTTGCATACCTGACTGAACTCAGGGGACCAGGTGGCCTCTCTGCAGTGATCCCCGAATCAAAGAGCCTGAAGGATGTCTACAGGAGTTTCGCCAACGTGACACGGCAGATGTCGAGTGTGGTCGAGGGCCTTGCTGGACAAGCGAACGCCTTCCGGACCATCTCTCCCCTGCTGACAACGTACTTCCGGGTAGCTGACGGCGTAGTGGCCCTGCAGGAGCGACGTTGATTTGCAATCTCAGTAATCACCAAGGAACGTCATTCCGCTTGACTGAGAGATACACCGCTGCTACCCCTTGAGATACACCAAGGCGGTCGACGCTTTGGGGAAGAAGTCGCATAAGCGATTGCAGTTAAAGGGTTTTCTGGCTTATTTTTTCCCGGTTCGATTTAACGAACTTGTCCGGCCCGGGGAGCCAAATTCTTCAAAGCGTTGAGACGGTCAGGTCGCCCATAGGGGCTGATCTATGGCATGTCTGGAAAACCGCAGGCAGCCGCAGGTTGATCCTCAACTTGACCTGGCGCCGCTATGCAGCGCGCTTCGATCACGGCGATCTCTTCACGGCGATCTCATCAGGATTTCATCTCTTGTCACCGTTCGGGTTGGGTGCCGGTGCCTCTCGCACATCTCGTGGTGGCGGGTCGACATGTTCAAGCTCTGGCGGGGCTTCTTTGTCCCGACGTCGGACAGGTAGCTTCTCCGGTTCGGGCTTCGATGGTGGTTCTTTGATCTTGCTCGGCATAATCGAGTTAACCGCACTGCCGGTCCCTTGTTCCCGCAGCAAGCCGAAAACCTGAATGGGGGAACCGGGAGCGCCAAAGAGCGTTTTCTCGCATGCTCAAGAAGATCGCCCTTGCCGCCGTGCTGGTTCAGGTTGCCGCGGTTTCGGCTCTCATCACTCAGACGGTCCTCTTCGCGTCCACGGCCACACAGGCCGCCAACGCGCAGCCCGGCGACGCAGTCGCTGTCACTGCCGACAAGGAACCGGACAAGGCGGCGCAGCCTGCTGGTGCCGACCAATGCCCAACCCGGCTTGTGACGAGCAAGATTTTCACGAGCAACTCAATTACGGCGCAATGATAGTTCGCCATCGATGCCGGCCATCCGTCGATCCCCCCAATTTAAGTCAGGGCAATGTGCTTGAAAGCGCAATGATTCCTGTTACTTGCGGCATGGGGCGAGTGCGTTTGGGTTGGGCAAGAATTGGTATGATTTCATCGAATATGGAATGCCCGCGCTGTCATGGCAGCGGCAGGGTTTTCGACTGCTCCAAATGGTATGCGTCAAACGGGCACTGCTGCCCGCAGGGAACCCATCGGGGTGGCTGCCCCGGAAAGACGGGGCCTGCACGGAATGCGACGGCCTAGGGACAATGGCGGAGCCTCCGCTGAGGGCCGTGGCATAATCTGCGATAGTGTCGCATGCCGCTGATGGCGACGCGGACGCGCCCGCCAAAAAACCGTACTAACGGCGCGAACAACAACCGCCCGCCAAAGGTGAGCTGGCAGGGCAGCTCACCTTGTAGCGATGCGGAAACGACGACCATGCAGCCGGACCATCCTGATGGCGCCGCCCCTTATCAAGGCTAAGCGATTACCCCACCACGACCTGACCTTGTGCCGTCCATCCAAGGGAATTGGGCAAGCGGGTCCTGCAAGATTTTGACGGATCTTGCGAAGCCGGCGACGGCATCGCGCGCCACTGTCAGCGGAACCTGGCCGTCGTGAGCACGCTGGCAAGCTCGAAAGGCCGTTTCGAAAATCGGACCCCGCCGCTCCCTTGGCCACTCGTCAAAGAAGTCGAACGCATCGTCGAGGCACCCTATTTCTTGAATGAACTCGCCATTCTTGACAAGAACCGGTCGGTCGAACGTCCTGTAACTCATGTGATCCTCCATTCCGCACGTGGGTTGTTGTTGGTTCGGGTCATCATGCGATTGCATGCTCCGGCTCGGCCAACATGCCGCCGCCTCCACGCCCGGGCGGCACCGTTGCAAAGGCCGGGATTGGCGGCGGATCATCATCGTCATCTCGCCAGGGGCGCCGCATCCAACCGAGCCGGCTCTTCTTGCGGCGCCGGTCGAAAGACAGGCTGACGGTTCCCGACTCCTTTGAAACACGCGGTTCCCGCCCGGTTTCGTCCAGAAGGCGGAGTGCGCGAAGTATGTCGCTGACTTCCACGATGGCGCCGTTGTCCAATTGCCGCAACGCGGGATTGTCAGGAACCGCATGAACGTCGGAAGCCCAGAAAGCGAGCAAAGCCCGCTTTGCAC
>NZ_RZRW01000451.1:0-4707 GCF_003998745.1 Mesorhizobium sp. M7A.F.Ca.US.014.04.1.1
TCCAGGCGCTGGAGGAGACGCTGGCGATCCTCGACATCGAGGATTTCGACCGCGCCGCCGAGCTGCTCTTCCGTGCCAAGAACCGGGATTTCTATGGCGTCGGCGGCTCGGCGCAGATCGCGCGCGACGTTTCGCACAAATTCCTGCGCATCGGCATCCGCGCATCCGTCTACGACGATTCGCACATGATGCTGATGTCGGCCTCGCTGCTCGGCGGCGACGACATCGCCGTCGGCTTCTCGCATTCGGGCAACACGTCGGCCGTTATCGACGCCATTCAGTTGGCCCGCAAGAACGGTGCCCGCACGCTGGCCATCACCAATTACGACAACTCGCCCCTGGCCGCCGTCGCCGATATCGTTCTGTGCTCGACCGCGCAGGGTTCGCCGCTGATGGGCGAGAACGCAGCGGCCCGCATTGCCCAGCTCAACATTCTCGACGCGTTGTTCGTCGCGGTGGCGCAGCGCGACTATCAGGCGGCGGAGCGAAATCTCGGCCGCACTATGTCGGCGGTGACATCGAAACGAAAAGACCGGGGCTCATGACGACAACGCCGCTGGTGACCGTGTTCGGCAGCCTGCATTACGACATTATGGTCGACGCGCCCGACCGCCCGCGCAAGGGCGAGACGGTGACCGGCCATGCCTGGCACCCCAAATGCGGTGGCAAGGGCGGCAACCAGGCCGTCTCGGCGGCGCGAGCCGGTGTGTATGCGGCGATGATCGGCGCCGTCGGCGACGATGATTTCGGGCGGGCGTTGCTGGCCAATCTCGATCGCGCCAAGGTCGACCGCCGCTTCGTGCGGGTGGCCGCTGGCGCCGGCTCCGGCATGAGCGTGGCGATCTTCGACCAAGGCGGCGACTATGGCGCGGTGATCGTCTCGGGCAGCAATCTGGCACTGGGCCATGCCGACAGTGCCTCTGCTTCCGATGTGGTGGGACAGACGGCGGTGCTCCTGCTGCAGAACGAAGTGCCGGAAGCCGCCAACATTGCCGCCGCACGCGCAGTCAAGGCACGGGGCAGCCGCGTCGTGCTCAACGCGGCCCCCGCGCGCAAACTCTCCGAGGAGTTGATCGCCCTGGTCGACATATTGGTGGTCAACGCCATCGAGGCGGAATTCCTGGCTGGCACGGCAGTGGTCGAGACACTCGACGGGGCCGCGCAAGCCGCACGGCTATTGGCCGATCTCTATCCCGTGGCGATCGTCACGGCGGGCGGCGAAGGCGTCGCCTGTTGCGACCGGAGCGGCGAGGCCTTTGCGCTGTCCGCCATCCCGGTCAAGGTCGCCAGCACGCATGGCGCCGGCGATGAATTCGTTGGCGCGCTGGCCGCGGGACTTGCCCGTGGGCAGACCATGCGGGCGGCCATCACCGCCGCCAACGCGGCTTCGGCCTTGCTGGTCTCGACGCCAGAGGCCGAGCGCGACGGCATCTGACCGGCTGGTTTCCGTCTTGCCAGACCGCAGCAGCGGCCGCCTATCCTTGCGGCCTCGCGCGAATTCCGCTAAGGCGCGCCTTTGTCGCCGGGGAACACGGACTTGGACGATCAACGCGCCGACGTCGCCATCATCATGGGCAGCCAGTCCGACTGGGCGACGATGCGCCATGCCGCCGAAACGCTGGAAGCACTTGGCATCCCGCACAAGCGGCTCATCATCTCCGCGCATCGTACACCGGACCGGCTCTATGATTTCGCCAAGGGCGCCAAGGCGGCCGGTTACCAGGTGATCATCGCCGGCGCCGGCGGTGCAGCACACCTGCCCGGCATGACGGCGGCGATGACGCCATTGCCGGTGTTCGGCGTGCCGGTGGAATCGAAAGCGCTTTCCGGGCAGGATTCGCTGCTGTCCATCGTCCAGATGCCAGCCGGCATTCCCGTTGGAACGCTGGCCATAGGCAAGGCTGGGGCCGCCAACGCAGCCCTTTTGGCCGCCGCCGTGCTGGCCCTGAACGATGACAGCCTTGCCGTCCGTCTGGATGCCTGGCGCGCCGCGCAGACTGCCAAGGTCGCGGCTGAACCGACGGATACGCCGTGAGCCTGCCCGCCGGATCGACCATCGGTATCATTGGCGGCGGCCAGCTCGGCCGCATGCTGGCTGTTGCTGCCGCCCGTCTCGGCTACCGCACCGTGGTGCTGGAGCCGCAAGCGGATTGCCCGGCCGCACAGGTCGCCAACCGGCAGATAACAGCCGCCTATGACGACCCGGCCGCCCTTGCCGACCTGGCAGCGTCAAGTTCCGTCATCACCTACGAGTTCGAGAACGTCCCGGTCGCAGCGGCCAGCGCGCTGGCGGCCAAGGTTCCGGTCTATCCGCCGGCGCGTGCGTTGGAAGTGGCGCAGGACCGGGTGGACGAAAAAACATTCCTCAACGGCATCGGCATTGCCACCGCCGATTTCCACGCCGTCGACAATGATGACGAGCTGGCGGCGGCGCTGAAAGCATTCGACGGCAGCGGCATCCTGAAGACCCGGCGCATGGGATATGACGGCAAGGGCCAGCGCGTCTTCCGCAACATGGAAGCCGGCGGTTTTGCCGGCACATGCGAGGCGATGGGCAATGTGCCGCTGATTCTGGAGTCCTTCGTGCCGTTCGAGCGCGAGATATCGGTGATCGCGGCGCGTGGGCTGGACGGTGCGGTTGTCGCCTACGATCCAGCCGAGAATATCCATCGCAACGGCATTCTCCACACATCGACCTTGCCGGCCGCCATTATGCCGGAGACGGCGCAAGCAGCCCGAACGGCCGCATCGAAGATCCTTGCGGCGCTCGACTATGTCGGTGTCATCGGCGTCGAGTTCTTCGTGCTGGCCGATGGCTCGCTGCTGGCCAACGAGATCGCGCCGCGCGTGCACAATTCCGGCCATTGGACGGAAGCCGCCTGTGTCGTTTCGCAGTTCGAGCAGCATATCCGCGCCATCGCCGGCCTGCCGCTCGGCGGCCCGGACCGCCATTCCGACTGCGTGATGGAAAACCTGATCGGCGACGATGTGCTGCGCGTCCCGGAGCTTCTCGCCGAGCCCGATCTGATGCTGCATCTCTACGGCAAGACCGAAGCGCGGCCCGGCCGCAAGATGGGTCATTTCACTCGGATCAGACGTCGCGCCTCATAAGGTTGCCTACTGCGCGTCGTCGCTCTCGTCCTGCCCTGTATTGGCGCAACTCCCATCGCCTTCCTCGCAATTGGCCGCGGCAGCGAGCTGCTTGACGCGGTCATTGGTCAATCTGGGTCAGGCATTGCGAAACTTCCATCGAATGGATCGATCCGCCTTCGCTGGCGGCGGTGGAATGCGCGCACTCGGCATCGCGAAAAGTGATCCAGGCGCGTTGCGCCACCTGCAGCAATCTCTTGCCGTTGGCATCGTCCGAGCTGGTGAGGTTCTGATAGGCCGTGTTGAGCCTGGCGTCGGCCGCCTGGTAATCCTCGCCGGCACAGATGTTCATCATTTGCTGGCTGTCGTCGCTGCGGTCGCATTCCTGCGCGCGCGCAACCGAAGCTGCCGCCAGCAGGACAAGGCAGGCGGCCAGGAACATCCGGCGCATAGTCGTCTCCAAATCATTTCACGGCGACCGCATCATCCCAGCCGGCCCAGGGCCGCGCAATGCCGCAAGGCAGACATGGCGGATAATTGATGACAGGGATGATTCACAGCCGCTATGGAGCACGCTTGCGGTTGACAGGGACAAGGCTCCTCGTTTATGAGCCACCCACAGTTCAAAGGCGCGTCTTCTGGCGCGCCTTAAAATTTCGACCCAACCGGGTCCACACCGACAGGCAAGACCATGAAGATCAAGAATTCGCTCAAGGCGCTGAAGGCGCGTCACCGCGACAACCAGCTGGTTCGCCGCAAGGGCCGCATCTACATCATCAACAAGACCGCCCCGCGCTACAAGGCACGTCAGGGCTGAGTTTTCGGGCAGGAGGCTGTCGCCTCCGCCCATTTGATGCTTGTCGCCGTCTGCCGGCCTTTTCACGCCAAATTCAGTTTGACGTTCTCTCGCCCGGGACTAGAGTCCGGCGATGCGGATTCCTTTTGCATTTTTGACATCTCTGCTTGTTTCCGGCGTCATTTATGGCCCGGCATGGGCGGATGGTGCTGTCGCCCCGCCGTCCACTCAGGATGCGCCGCCCGCCCCAACGACGAAACAAGCCCGCCTCGATCAGCTGTTCAGCGACTTGAAACGCGAACGCAACGAAAAGGCGGCGGAGCGCATCGCCGGCAACATCTGGAGCGAGTGGTCGCAATCCGGCAGCGCCTCGATCGACCTGATGATGCAATGGTCGCAAAAAGCCGTCGAGGGCCAGAAGTTCGACGTCGCGCTCGATTTCCTCGACCAGGTGGTGACTTTGCAGCCTACTTATGCCGAGGGCTGGAACCGGCGCGCCACCGTCCATTTCATGATGAAGAACTACGGCAAGTCGATGTCCGACATCGACCATACGCTGCAGCTCGAGCCGCGCCATTTCGGTGCGCTGTCCGGCCTGGCGCAGATCATGGCGTTGACCGGCCACAAGCAATCGGCGCTCGAGGCCTGGCAAAAGGTGCTGGCCATCTATCCGATGATGCGCAGCGCCCAGGACCAGGTCGGCACGATTTCGGAGGAACTTGCCGGTGAAGGCATTTGATTGCTCTAGGGGAGTAAGGGAATAGGGCAGTAAGACAGTAGGGGCAGATCGCACCTGCGGAACACACACCCTACTCCCCTAC
>NZ_RZRW01000452.1:0-4701 GCF_003998745.1 Mesorhizobium sp. M7A.F.Ca.US.014.04.1.1
GCCGATATTCAGCCGGCCGGGATCGCGGACGCATGGGCGATGCTGGAGAGAGGCTGCCTTGCGTTGCCAGATCGGTGGCCCCGATGCTAACCGTGCAAATGGCGGGCGGGAATCGGTCCCGAAGCAACGTCCGCCACAAATTTTCAATAAAACTCCCCTTACCCCCGTGGAGATATTTTTTTTATGCAAAACCCAGCAAGGGCGATCTGTGCCGCCACGCTTCTATTTGCAATCGGGGCCGTTGGCCTCACAAGTATATCATCTTTTGCTTATATTTCATCGGCGCAGGCCCAGGAGGAATATCTTCCGACCGAGAAGGATTTTGTCGGCAAATGGAAACTCAACGGCGGAGCCATCCGGCCGCCGCGCGATATGAAGGATGCGCCGACACCGGAACAGGAAGCGGCCGCCAGTGAGTTCCAGCAGACGGTGACCGCGTTTTACGGGGCGTTCGATTATCTGGAGATCACGGCGGACGGCCGCTACAATTTTCACCAGCCCGGGGATCCGACGTCGGGGCCTTGCGTCTGGTGCGGAACCTGGTCGTTCAGCAAGAGTTCGGCGTGGCTCGAGCTGGATACGGCGCCCCGGCTGGATATCTACGCCAAGGACGGCGACATGCAGATGACCTACACTGTCGAACCCTACGAAAAATCGAAATATGCGTGGCTGGTTTTCGGCTGGGCGAAGGCCGAGTAGGCGGCGCGCAGCATTCACCACGTTCGTCATCCTCGGGTCTCCGCGACGGAGCTTCGCTCCTGCTCCGCCTGTGGATGACGAAGGCGGGAGAGGCTTCCGCTAACCCCGGAGTCAGCGATGGTTGACCGAAACGGAAGATGACATCTTCTGGGTCGCGCCACTGAATGTCACGGCTTTTCATCCATCTCGTATCCTCGTATACGAGATGGAACCAGCCGACCGAGGAGACCGCATGAGCCCGCCGCCTGAAACCGTGCCGTTTTTCAGCCAGTGGGAAACGCCTGACATGACGCTGGACGTGCTCGCCGACGGCGCGGATGTTGCGCTCAGGCGCGATCCGCTGTGGAGGCGATCCGGGGCGGAGACCCTCGACGAATACGCAATCTGGGCCGCCAACATCTGCGGCATGGCCTGCCTCAAGATGATCCTGGCCAGCCGCGGCGAGATCGTGCCGACGATCGAACTTGCCAGGCGCTGCACCTTATATGGCGGCTATGTCGTCAATGAGGGATCGATCAAGGGGCTGATCTACGCGCCCTTCGTCAGCTTCGTGAAGGAAGCCTTCGGCCTGCGCGCCGAGGTGATGACCAATGTCGCCACATCAGACATTCCGGCGATCATGCAGCGGACGCGCTTCTTCATCGCGTCGGTCAGCAGCTCGATCCGCTGGCCCGAGCGAGAGCCGCCCTCGAAGGGCGGCCATCTGGTGCTGATCACCGCGGCATCCGACGAAGGTTTCCGCTTTCACAACCCGTCCGGCCATGAGCCCGCCACACAGGCAGACGCAGTGTTGTCACCGGCCGATTTCGACCGCTTCTTTGCCAATCGCGGCATTGCCGTCGCCATTTGATTTTTTGACAGTCGAGGGATTTCGATGACCGACAAGACAAGAGTGGCCATCCTCTATGGCGGGCGTTCGGCCGAGCACGACGTGTCGCGCCTTTCGGCCGCCAATGTGCTGAAGGCGATCGACCGCACGCGCTACGATATCGTGCCGATCGCCATTTCGCGAGGCGGCAGGTGGCTGCTGCAACAACTCGATCGCGCCGCGGCGATCGGCGATGAGGCGGCAGGGGCGCCGGCCTCCGAAGACGGCCCGGAGGTTGCTTTGTTGCCCGGAGGCAAGGGCCGGCTGGTTGCGGTGTCGCGGGATGGTACGCAGCCTGAGCTGCCCCCCATCGACGTCGTGTTCCCGGTGCTGCACGGGCCGTTCGGCGAGGACGGCTCGGTGCAGGGCTATGCCGAGGTCGCCGATGTCGCCTATGTCGGCTGCGGCATTCTCGCCTCGGCCGCCGCCATGGACAAGGACGTCGCCAAGCGGCTGATGCGCGAGGCGGGACTGGCGGTTGCCCGCTCCGTCACCGTGCATCGAAACGGCAAGCATTCCTTCCAGGAGATTGCCGGGACGCTCGGCCTGCCTTTCTTCGCCAAGCCGGCGCGCCAGGGCTCGTCCTTCGGGGTCAGCAAGGTGAATGACAGGGACGGCTTCGAGCAGGCCATCGACACGGCTTTCCGCTACGACGGCAAAGTGTTGATCGAGGAATTCGTCGAGGGCCGCGAGATCGAGTTCTCGGTGCTGGAGCGCGCCGACGGGTCGCTGACGGTGTCGCTGCCCGGCGAGATCATTCCGGCCGGCAAGCACGGCTTCTACACCTATGAGGCCAAATATCTCGATGCCGACGGCGCGCTGGTCAAGGTGCCCGCCGATGTCCCGGCCGATGTGGCCGAAAAGGCCAGGGATATGGCGCGGCAGGCGTTCCAGGCGCTTGGCTGCGAAGCCATGGCGCGCGTCGATTTCTTCCTGCGCGCCGACGGCAGCCTGCTTGTCAACGAGGTCAACACCATTCCCGGCTTCACCGACATCTCGATGTATGCCAAGGCGCTTGCCGCCTCAGGCATCGGCTACAGCCAGACCATCGACGTGCTGATCGAGCACGCGCTGGCCAGGCATGCGGCGCGCTGATCCGATCGGGCGAGCCTGACTTCCATTTAGCCCTTCGGGAGCGGCCGGTGCGGGCCGGATCATTGCCTGTGAGCGAGGCGTATTTCATCGTTGGCTAAAGTTGCACGTCCGCTCTATATGCCCGATCATGGCATTTGGCAGGGAGGCATCACGTGGCCAATCGTCGAAACGGCACGGCGTCTCCGGCTGATGGGCTGGGGGACGCCCTTTCAGCGGCCGCGCCCCATCCGCGAACCTCTTTGCCCAATGTGGCGGCCATCGTCACGACAGTGGCGGCACTGTATTTCGGGCGCGAGGTTTTCCTGCTGATTGCCATAGCGCTGCTGCTGACCTTCGCACTGGCGCCGCTTGTCGCAGCGCTAAAAAAGGTCGGCATTCCCCGGATTGCCGCCGTCATCGCCAGCGTGCTCGGCGCCTTCGCGGCGCTTGGCCTGTTCTCCTTCATCGTCGCCACGCAGGTCAGCGAACTGGCGCAGAACATCCCGGTCTACCAGACCAACATCCTGACCAAGATCCGCTCGCTCAAGGAGACCGGGGGCGGGATCCTTGCCAGACTGAGCAAGGTGGTCGAGCGGGTCGGCCAGGAGATCGACAGGCAAGACCCCTCGCTGCCGGCCGCCGCCCCGGAAAAGCCGCCGCGCGAGCCGGTGCCGGTCGAGATCGTCGCGCACGAAAGGCCGCTTCAGGTCCTGCAGAATGTCGTCGGGCCGCTGATCAGCCCGCTTGGGTCGGCCGGGCTGATCATCGTCGTCGTCATCTTCATGCTGCTCGAGCGGGAGGATCTGCGCGACCGCTTCATCCGGCTTGTCGGCTACGGCGACCTCCACCGCACCACCGAGGCGCTTCAGGATGCCGCCAAACGGGTGGGCCGCTATCTCCTGATGCAATTGGTCGTCAACATCGTCTACGCCATACCGATCGCGATCGGGCTCTGGGCCCTCGGTATTCCCAATGCGCTGCTGTGGGGGCTGCTGGCACTGGCGCTGCGTTTCGTTCCCTATATCGGCCCGATCATAGGTATGCTTTTGCCGCTGTTCCTGGCGCTGGCCGTGGCACCGGGCTGGTCGCTCGTGCTGTGGACAGCCGCCCTGTTCGTGGTGATGGAACTGATCACCGGCAATGTCATCGAACCCTGGCTCTACGGTTCGCGGACGGGACTGTCGCCGCTGGCGATCATTGTCGCGGCGATTTTCTGGACGTGGCTCTGGGGGCCGCTCGGGCTGATCCTGTCGACGCCGCTCACTGTCTGCCTGGTGGTGCTGGGCAGGCACGTGCCGCAGTTTGAATTCCTGGACGTGCTGTTCGGCAACGAGCCCGTGCTCGAACCCCATGCGCGCCTGTACCAGCGGCTGCTGGCCGGCGATCCGGAAGAAGCCACCGATCATGCCGAGGAGATGCTGGAGGAGAAATATCTGGTCGAATTCTATGACAAGGTTGCCATTCCGGCGCTTCTGCTGGGCGAACAGGACCGTGTGCGCGGCGTCATGGGCGATTTGCAAAGGCGGCAGGTGGCGGCCAGTGCCCTGATGCTGGTCGCCAATCTCGACGACAGCGCGCAGGAGGAGGCAGGCGAGGAGGAGGGGCCGTCCGTGGCCGCAGAGGCGAGCGACGATGACGATCCCGGCGGGGAGGACGAGACCGAACTGCCCGATGGCACGGATATGTCCGTGCTTTGCGCCGGGGGGCGTGGCGAGCTCGACGACGCCGCTGCCGCGATGCTGGCGCAGGTGCTGGAGGTCCAGGGCGCGACGGTGTCGAAAGCCAGCTTTGCCGATATGGAACCCGCCGGCATTCGCCGCCTTGAGCTCGAAACCGTCGACACCGTCGTGGTCGGATTCCTGAACCGGGATTCCATCAAGCACGCCCGCTTTCTGGTCCGCCGGCTGAAGCGTGCGAAGGCCGCACTTCGGGTGGGAATCGTGTTCTGGTCGGAGGCCGACAGCGAGGACAAGGAGACGGCGGGCAAACTGGCGCGTGACATGAACGCGGATTTCGTGGCGCATGGCATGGTCGACGCCGTGCTGGGCGCGCTGTCAAAC
>NZ_RZRW01000453.1:0-4700 GCF_003998745.1 Mesorhizobium sp. M7A.F.Ca.US.014.04.1.1
CGTCACCGCAGGAAGCCTCGATCTCCGGCGATCGTTGGTCGCCGCGCCTCACCGTCGGCGTCACGCCATTCGATGGCTTCCAGCTCTATGGCACCTATTCCGAAGGCTACCGGGCGCCGGGTCTGCAGGATGTCTTCCGTGGCGGCGGCGCGCATGGCGGCGGTGATACATATCGGCCCAATCTTCTGCTGCAGCCCGAGACGGCAAAGAACTGGGAGGCCGGCGTCAACGTGAAATATGACGATGTGCTGACGGCGGGTGATCGGCTGCGCGCCAAGGTCAACGTTTTCCACACTGACGTCGAGGATTACATCGACGTCGACCTCACCGTGCTGCCGCGCACGGCAATCAACATCGGCGACGCACGCCTGAAGGGCGTAGAGGCCGAGATGGTTTATGATTATGGCTGGGGTTTCGTGAACCTCTCCGGCGCGCTGATCGACGCCAAGGTCGTCAGCGGCGTCTATTCCGGCCAGGCGTTGAACAACACGCCGCTCGACCGCTTCTCGGCCACGATCGGCTTCCGCATGCTGGAGGACCAGCTCACCGTCGGCGCGCAATATCTCAGCGTCGGCAAGATCACCCGCACCAGCCGCACCAATCCCAACGCCGTGCCGGTCGTCGATGACGGTTTCGATCTGGTCAATGTCTTCGCCAACTGGCGCGTCAACGACAACCTCAAGCTCGATTTCGGCGTCGATAACATCTTCAACACCGCCTACACCGATCCGCAAAGCGCATGGTCGACCTCGGCGGCAACAGAACAGGGCAAGGGCCGCACCTTCAAGGTGGGCCTCACCGGCAGGATCGGAGGCTGACAATGAACGAAGCATCGGTGCGTGAACTGGCCTGCGAGGCACGGCTCAACCTGCGGCGTCTGCCGGACTACATGGACAGCATCTCCGACAGGCTGCGGAGCTTCGAGGCCGATGCTTCGCATCAGGGACAGCGCATCGATTTCCGCTTTGCCTTCGGCGGCGCCTCGTTCGACATGGAGCGGCTGGTGATGCGGGCCAATGCTGCCGACCGCGACGGGCTCGCCCGTATCAAGGACCTGCTCGCCACAGCCGTACAGGTCTACGCCAAGGAGGAAAACCCCGAGATCGTCTGGACCGGCGATCTCTCAGGCGAAACCAGCCTCGCCCAGTTCCGCGAGATGGTGGTGACCGATGTTCGCGACCTCACTCCGAATATGCGCCGCATTCGTCTGACCGGCGAGAACCTCTCGCGCTTCGCCAAGTTCGGCGGCATGCATATCCGCATGCTGTTTCCGACCAGGGACGTCCCCGATCCGCTGTGGCCGGTGCTGGGCGGCAATGGCTTACCGGTCTGGCCCACCGACGACCGGCGCCCAGTGGCGCGCGTCTACACCATCCGCGCGCTCGACGTGGAAAAGGGCATCATCGATGTCGACTTCCTGATCCATCCCGGCGAGAGCGTCGGCTCCGCCTGGGCCATGCAGGCCGCGCCCAGCATGAAGGTTGGCATCATGGGCCCGGTCGGCCGTCCGGTGCGGCAGGCAGAATGGTACGTCATGGGCGCCGACGAAACCGGCTTGCCGGCGCTGGCTCGGCTGCTGGAGACGCTACCGGCCGGGACAAAAGGCGTCGCCTTCGTCGAGATCGCCAATGATGGTGAAAGACAAGCGATCAACAATGGCACGGGCATCGAGGTTCATTGGCTGACACGGGATGGCGTGGCGGCGGGCGAGGACAGACTGCTGGCCGAGGCTGTCCGCTCGGTGGCGTGGCCGCAGGACGGTTCGGCCTTCGGCTGGTTCGCGGCGGAAGCCGCTGCCGCCAAGATCGTGCGCGAATGTTGGCGCGACACGCTGGGGCTTGGTCGCGATCAAACGCTGGCGGCGGCCTATTGGCGGCGTGGCTCTGCCGGATTGATGGCGGGGTGAACTCTGATGATCGGCCCGCGGTCTTTGCCGATGCCGATATCAATTTGATCACCGGAGACAAGGTTCGAAATATCGCACACCACCAGCGGCATGCGGATGTCATAAAGAAATTCGGCAACGATGGCACCGACCGCCAGGATCGGGTCCGGCCGCTCCAGAAGAATACCGGCCGGCGCCGTGCCCCTGCGGATCGCCTCGGCCAGGACCGAGGATGAAGACGACGAGCCGCGCCCGCTCGGCATGACCAAAATCCTGCCAGCGACATTTCGGCCGAGGCCGGGGTGCGAATGGTCTGTTATCTCGCCGGTCTCGGCATCGATACCGCCCCAGAAGCTGAGCGGTTGCGAAAACACCAGCGCCTGACCCTCAGCGTCACCGGCCAGCTGGAAAGTGCCGGTTCGTTCCACCGGTCGCGTCATGACGCGCTCCGCACAACATGCCCGGCCGCAGCAGAGCGGATGCAATCCCGCATCTCGGCGAAGGCGACGGACACACCGATATTGCCGGGTGCGTAGTGCGCCCATTTGCCGGAATTGGTCATCACCACGCCATCGAGGCGTTCCAGGATCGATGTGACATAGGTGCAGGTATCGGCGACCGGGATCAGGCCGAACGCCTCCATACCGGCCAGCGCGCCCTCCTCCTGCAATCGCGTCAGCGTCGCGCGGCCGGTGTTGACATAGATCGGAATGCGCCTACCCGGTGCTGCCTCGCGCAGCAACGGCAACAGTCGCATCCATTCCTCATGCGAAAAATGCGGCGTGCCGAGCGACACGGCCGCCAGCGGCGCGCCATCGGGCACGGTCGATAGCCTGGCCAGCGCATGATCGATGTCGGCGCGGCTGATGCGGATCGTCTCGTCAGGCGCATGACCCTGGAACGCCTCGTCGAGCGTCATCGCTTCCGGCGTGATGCCGACCGCATGGAACAGCGCCACAGCACCCGTCGTTGCCGCCGCCGCGCCCAACGCCTTCAGCTGGTCCTCGTCGCGCGGTTGCGGCAGGCCGGCAATCACCGGAATGCGGTCGCCGCTCGCCTGCCCGATGACAAGTCCGATGCCGACGAACAGGCTGTCGCTCGGCTCGGGGTCGGCAAAGGCCAGTTCGAACAAGATCCGGCCGCGCCGGTTCTCGCTCAGATGCAGACCCCAGGCCGGCGCGCGCCCGGTCATGGCGCAGCACAGATCGATGAAATCGCCATAGCGGTTGGTGCGCGCGCCAATCACCGAATTGGCAAAGACGATGGCGTTGGACTCACCCCAGGCGATCTGCTGCCCAAAGCTCGGCCGGAAGCGCGTCTGGTAGGGCGCGCAGGTGAATGTCGCCTGGCAGCCGAGCTCCATATGCGCCTTCATCAACCGTCGCGCCGGCACCTCTTCGGCCGCCGGCAATTTCACCATGCCGGGATGGATGAGATCGAACGACCCGACATTCAGCGTCGTCGGCACCTGCACGCGGCCGCCACCTTCGACCAGCCGCTCGACGAAATCGAGACCGGCCTTGCCATGGTAGAGACAACCATCGATATGCGCGCCGGCAATGTCGAGCAGACGACCTGCCCCGATCGCATTGGAAAAGGCGACCAGGATTTTCATGGCAGCAGCCGCTGACAGGCCATGCTCGCCGTCGAGCATGGATCGGTCGCGTGCAGTCAGTTCCAGGGTCATCGGTATGCTCCGGGTCGTGCCCGTCTATGCTGTCCCTGATTGCGGACGGTCTGGCAAGACCCGGTGAGGATCAGTTCGCCGCGATCAACACCGTGCTTTCAGGCGACCAGCGCAGCACGACATCCTGACCTTCTGCCAGCCGTTCCATGCCGGTATTCTGCACAATCACTTTCAACGTCTGACCAGCACGCTCGACGAAATAGGTGCTGTTGCTGCCGGCGAAGATGCGCTTGGAAACCTGTCCCTTGAGCATGTTGGCGTTGCCATCCGGTGCTCCGGCATCCCTGGCGATGCGGATGCGTTCGGGCCGCACGGCACAGCTCGCCTTGGCGCCGGCGGCAAGCTTGGCACCCACACCAGCGGCAATCGCCGTTCCGTCCGCCAGCCGGATGCCATCGCCCGTGCTGTCGCCGCGAAAAATGTTGGCGTCGCCGAGGAAGGTGGCGGCGAACTCGCTCTTCGGCCTGTTATAGATCTCCTCCGGCGGCCCCTCCTGCACCAGCCTGCCGTCGCGCAATATGCCGATGCGGTCGCTCATCGTCAGCGCTTCTTCCTGGTCGTGCGTGACGAAGATGGTGGTGATGCCGATCTCGCGCTGGATGCGCTTGAGCTCGATCTGCATATCGACGCGCAGCGCCTTGTCGAGCGCGCCGAGCGGCTCGTCGAGCAAAAGCACGCGCGGCTTGGTGACGATAGCGCGGGCGAGAGCCACACGCTGCCGCTGCCCGCCGGAGAGTTGGTGCGGCCGGCGGCCACCAAGCTTGCCGAGCTGCACCAGATCGAGCGCGCGCTGCACCTCCGTTGCAATCACCGCCTTGGCCTCGCCGCGCACCGACAGGCCGAAGGCGACATTGTCGGCGACGCTCATATTGGGAAACAGCGCATAGTTCTGGAACACCATGCCGATGCGCCGCTTTTCGACCGGCACCCGCTCGACGCTCTCGCCGCCGATGGTGATGCGGCCCGAATCGGGAAAATCGAAACCGGCAATCTGGCGCAGCAGCGTGGTCTTGCCGCTGCCCGACGGCCCCAGCAGCGCATAGAACCCGCCATCGGCGAAATCGATGGAGACATTGTCCAGCGCCTTGTGTGCGCCGAAACTGCGCGAGACATCAGATACCTGCACGC
>NZ_RZRW01000454.1:0-4688 GCF_003998745.1 Mesorhizobium sp. M7A.F.Ca.US.014.04.1.1
AATTTTGAACGGGACCCTCATGTTGCAAGTATATGCCTTCGCGACCCCAAACAGCCTCCGGATTCCGATCGCCCTGGAAGAGCTTGGCCTGGACTACAAGCTAAACGCCGTAAACGTCCGCAAGGGCGACCAGAAGCAGCCAGGCTACCTGGCGATCAACCCCAACGGCAAGGTCCCGGTCCTGGTTGACCCCGAAGGCCCGGACGGCGAAACGCTAACCCTGACCGAGTCGGGCGCGATCCTCATCTACCTGGCTGAAAAGACCGGCGAGCTATTGCCCAGGAGCGGGGCCGCTCGCGCCCGCGTGTTCGAGCAGATGTTCTTCCACCTGACCGGGATCGGGCCCGCCCTTGGTCAGGTCGGGTTTTTCAAGCGTCAGGCTTCGGAGAACCTTCCCCTCGCGATCGATCGTTTCCAAAAGGAGGCGGAGCGGGTCTTGGCGGTCCTGGACGGGGTGCTGGCGCATCGCAAGTTCGCGGCCGGTCCGGACTTCTCGATCGCCGATATCGTTCACTTCGGCTGGCTGTGGCGACGCGACTTCGCCGGCATCGACTTCGAGGCGACGCCGAATATTGCTCGTTGGTACGAAGGGATTTCGGCGCGCCCGGCAGTCCAACGCGCTCTTGAACGGGTGACCGCCCTCGTCCCGCCAGCGTAGGCCACGCCACCAGGCCAACCGCTGCTTTACCGAGACTGTTCGCAACGGAGGCGCAACCGGCCTCGGGCATTGGCCATTGCATGCGCGCACAGCGCTCTTGTCGCCGGCAAGTCCGTTCCGACCCATTCCGAAAGGGGTGGCCATAGCGATGACCTCGGCCTTCTTCATTCCTGGGAGGAATAAGGCTTAGTCAAACACGAGCACTACTGGGTTTCGCCCAGTCCCATATCTCTCATCCGCTCGCGTCACCCCGGCGCCGAGCATTGCGGAGCCCCGGCCGCCGTTGTCCGGGAATAATTTAAGGACGTCACAAATGAGCAAGAAACTCGACGGCAAGATCGCTGTCGTCACCGGCGCTAGCGCCGGTATCGGTCTGGGCGTCGCCAAGGCCTTCGCCGCCGAAGGCGCCAAGGTCTATATCACCGGCCGCCGCCAGAGCGAGCTGGACAAGGCCCTGGCCGAAATCGGCCACGGCGCGGTCGGCGTTCAAGGAGACGCTGCGAATATGGCCGACGTCGACAAGCTGTTCGCCCAGGTCAAGGCGACCGATGGCCGGATCGACGTCCTCGCCCTGAACGCGGGCTTCTACGAATTCGCGAAATTCGGCGAGATCACCGAAGAGCACTTCGACAGGCACTACAACACGAACGTGAAGGGCTTGCTGTTCACCCTGCAGAAGGCGCTGCCCCTGCTGCCCAAGGGCGCCTCGGTGATCCTGACCGGCTCGATCGCCAGCCAAATCGGCATCCCGGCGATGTCCGTCTACTCCTCGACCAAGGCGGCGATCCGCAGCTTGATCCGGGGTTGGATCCACGACACCAAGGAACTGGGCTTCCGCATCAACGTGCTGAGCCCCGGTCATACCCTGACGCCTGGTCTGAAGACCTTGTTGCCGGCTGGGGCCGAAGACCACGTCGCGACGACCATTCCGCTCGGTCGTCTCGGCACCCCTGCCGATCTCGGCAAGGCTGCGGTGTTCCTGGCATCCAGCGACAGCGAATACATCCACGGCATCGAACTCGAAGTGGACGGCGGCGTCTCGCAGATCTGACAACTTTAGCTGGGCGAGCTTCGGCTCGCCCAGTTGCCATTGTCCGCCAGCCGCCTCGGTTACCGCAGATCTGCCCGGGGCCACCTCAGTCCCCATACAAAGAATCCTCATGACCCAACGCACCGTTCTTATCACTGGAGCGACCAAAGGCATTGGCCGAGCCCTGGCGGAGCGGCTGGCCCGAAATGGCCAACGTGTCATTGGGCTCGCGCGTACGTTGCCGACCGATTTTCCGGGTCGCGCCGTCGCCGTCGACTTGGCGGACGCAGCGGCGACCGAAGCGATCCTAAAAGCTCTTGCCTCCGAAGAGGCGATCACCGCCGTGGTCAACAACGTTGGACTGGTCAAGCTCCGCGAGCTTGGCGATATCCCCACGCACGAGCTCATATCCGTCCTCGATCTTAACTTGCGCCCGGCCCTGCAGACGGTGCAGGCCGCCCTGCCGGCGATGCGGGCGGCAGGTTTCGGACGCGTGGTCAACATCTCAAGCTTGGTGGCGCTCGGCATGCGCCAACGGTCTAGCTATTCGGCCGCCAAGGCCGGACTGATCGCCTTTACGCGGACCTGGGCTCTTGAGCTGGCCGAGGAGGGCATCACCGTAAACGGTGTGGCGCCGGGACCAACTGAAACGGAGCTCTTCCGAACCACCACCCCCCATGGCAGTGAAGCCGAAGCCCGCTTTCTCGCCGCGGTGCCGGCCCGTCGTTTTGCGAAGCCTTGGGAGATCGCAGCGGCTGCCGAATTCCTGCTGTCTGAAGATGCGGGCTTCATCACCGGCCAAACCCTATTTGTTGATGGCGGCGCCTCAATCGGCAAGGCGTCTGCCTGAACCGTCTGGTTAGCGACAACATCATCAATTCCGTCTAGGAATGCTCGAGGCGATCCGTCTCCTGGCCACGCTTCTTCCACCCGGGCCGCAACCATGCCTTGCGAGACGGCTGGCAATGGCTAAGTTTTAAGCTTGGGACGGCGACGGGCAGTGAACTGCGTGGCGTCTCCGCCATTTCCTGCAGGGCATGCCGATGGATCGCTTCGCGACAATGCAGACCTTCCTGACCGTCGTCGATACAGGGTCGTTTTCGAAGGCCGCGCGGCAACTGAGCGTCGGGCAGCCCGCCGTGTCCAAGACTATAGCCCAGCTTGAGCGGCGGCTGGGGTGAAGCTGCTGGTGCGATCTACCCGTGGGCTTGCGCCGACGGAGGCTGGCCTGAATTTCTACGAACGGGCGCGGCGATCGGTCGAGGAGGCCGAAGAGGCCGAGCTTGCGGCGCGCGGCGCCGGAACCGGTCTATCCGGCAAGTTGCGGGTCTGCGCCGCCGTAACCTTTGCGCGCCTGCATATCGTCCCAAAGATCGCTGAATTCCTGGCGCAGAACCCTGACCTCGAAATGGAGGTCGTCCTCGATGACCGGAACATTGACCTGGTCCAGGAAGGGATCGACGTCGCCCTGCGCTTCGGGTCGATGCCGGATTCCAGTTTGACCGCGAGAAAGATCGCCTCGTGTCCCCGGGCAGTCCTCGGCGCTGCGGCCTACTTCGAACGGTGCGGCAAGCCGATGCTGCCGGGCGAACTGGCACTCCACCAAGCGATCGTCTACCCGCACAGCGGCGGGAGCGATGTGTGGGCGTTTCGGAAGGATGGCTCGGAGGTATCCGTTACGGTCAATAGCCGCCGGGAGATCACCGCGGCTGAAGGCATCCGCGCCGCGGTGCTCGCTGGCGCGGGACTCACTGTTGCGTCTGAGTGGATGTTCACGCCAGAGCTGGCCGACGGCACCGTCCAGCGGGCTTTGACGGAATGGCAATTGCCGTCGATCGATCTCTGGGCGGTCTATCCTGCCGGTCGCACCGCGACCGCTAAGGCAAGGTCGTTTGTCAGCTTTGTCGACAGCTTGATGGCCGATGCGGCGGCTCCGTCGACGATCGTCTGACGCGTCCCCTGCTTCGAGCGGCGGGCCAGTAGAGTGGTCCTCGCGCCGTCAGGCGGACGGGCTGGCGCCGCGTAGAACCGGCAGCAGCTCCAGGGGATCGGTGCGGCGCGTGAAGTCGGCACTCACTTCGGCGTACCGGATGGAGCGATCCGTAGCGATGACGAAGCGGGCCGGTAGTGGTAGCGTCCAACTCTCGTCACCATTCAGTGTCGGCAGGTCGATTCCAGACCGCTGGTAGAGATCGATCAGCCCTGGGGTCAGTTTCACAAGAACCCCGAAGGAGGCCGCCACGCGATTTCGCGGGTCCGCGAGCAGGGGAAAGCTTGTTCCGGCCTGCTCCCTGACGGCTCGATTGTGGTTCGGGGTCTGTGGTGAGATCGCAAGCAGCGTGGTCCCACGGTAGGTATATTCGGGCAACGCAGCCTCCAGGGCCTGCAAATCCGCGATGCAGGTTGGACACCATAAACCGCCGTGGAACGTCACGACGGCCGGTCCGGAGCTCAAAGCGTCGCTCAGCGACACTGCCCCGCCCTCGCAATCATAGAGACTGAAGCCGGGGGCTGGCACGCCAGCCCTGAGGCCACGCCTTGCGGCTCCTGAGGCTGTCAGTGCCTGCGCCGCGCGGCAGGCGATTTCAGTTGCTGAAAGCGGCGCCCCGCCGGTCGCGTTCCTAGACCGAGGCCTGCCACTCATGTCGAGTATCGCCCGAGCATTCACTGAATCTCCGCCAAGTGGTCGTTGATCCCACTCTATGTGGGCAATCCAGGCGCTCCACAGACGTGCCGGAAGACTAACACCCATTCTCATATGGAATGCCGGAGCGGTGCGGCAAGGCTCACTCCTGTGATGACGCCTCGCCCGGCCGCCTTGGCGCACCGGGGGACGAACACAGTCGGATCCGGGCGTGATTCGTCTATTCCTCGCGGTGATAAACCATATTCCCGGCGACCCACTGACTAAACCCTTCGCGGCTCCTCATCTCTACCCGTGCGCCCGTCGACGGGGCATGGGCGCGGTCTGAACTCCCCACCCCCCAGCCCAAGTTTATC
>NZ_RZRW01000455.1:0-4650 GCF_003998745.1 Mesorhizobium sp. M7A.F.Ca.US.014.04.1.1
GTGAAGATGTCGTGCAGGTACATCTTGACCGGATCGGCAGCCATGTCCTCGTCGGCGATGCCGAAGGCGGCGGATGGCGTTGCCGGGGTCAGGATGACATCGACGCCGGCGGCGAAGACAGTCTCGAAATCCCGCTTGATCAGATTGCGCACCTTCTGCGCCTGCAGATAGTAGGCGTCGTAATAGCCGGCCGACAGCACATAGGTGCCGATCATGATACGGCGCTTGACCTCACGGCCGAAACCGGCGGCACGGGTCTTCTCATACATGTCGACGATATCCTTGCCCGGCACGCGCAAGCCGTAGCGGACGCCATCGTAGCGGGCGAGGTTGGACGAAGCCTCGGCGGGCGCCACGATGTAATAGGCAGGCAACGCATATTTGGTGTGCGGCAGGGAAATATCGACGATCTCGGCGCCGGCGTCCTTCAGCCAGGCAATGCCCTTCTGCCACAGCGCTTCGATCTCTTCGGGCATGCCGTCGACGCGGTACTCCCTGGGAATGCCGACCTTCATGCCCTTGATCGGCTTGCCGATCGCGGCCTCATAGTCCGGTACCGGCATGTCGACCGACGTCGTGTCCTTCGGATCGACGGAGGCCATCGACTTCAGCAGGATCGCGGCATCGCGCACGTCACGAGCGATCGGGCCGGCCTGGTCGAGCGACGAGGCGAAGGCGACGATGCCCCAGCGCGAGCAGCGGCCATAGGTCGGCTTGATGCCGACCGTGCCGGTGAAGGCGGCCGGCTGGCGGATCGAGCCGCCAGTATCCGTCGCGGTCGCGCCGGCACACAGGAAGGCCGACACTGCGGTTGCCGAACCGCCGGAAGAACCGCCCGGCACCAGCTGCGCATTGTCCAGGCTGCGCGCGGTCCTGGTGCCGCCGGCCGAGACGAAGCCGCCATCACCCTGATGCGTCGTCGGCATCACCACCGTGTCTAGGCGCGAGCGCCGCCACGGATTGATGACCGGGCCATAGTAGGACGTCTCGTTGGACGAGCCCATGGCGAACTCGTCCATGTTGAGTTTACCGAGCATGACGGCGCCGTCGGCCCACAGATTTGACGTAACGGTCGATTCGTAGCGCGGCTTGAATCCGTCCAGCACATGACTGCAGGCCTGCGTATGGACGCCTTCGGTGCCGAACAGGTCCTTGATTCCGAGCGGGATGCCTTCCAGCGCACCGCCCTCGCCCTTGACCAGCCTTGCGTCGGACGCCTTGGCCATGTCGCGCGCCTTGTCGCCTGTCACCGCGACATAGGCATTGAGCGCGGGATTGGCGCGATCGATGGCCGAGAGATAGGCCTCGGTGATCTCGGTCGCGGTGATTTCCTTGCCGTGCAGCTTGGCGCGGGCCTGTGAAATCGTCAGCTGGGTCAGGTCGCTCATCAAAGGCTCTTTTCGTAAAACACCGACCACTCGGAATCGGGATAATCCAGCACCGGGCCGCAACGCGAAAACCCGGCGCGTTCGTAGACGGTCCACGCCGCGGGGTGACGGTCGCCCGTCTCCAGCACCAGGCGCTTCAGCCCCTCGTTGCGCGCCAGCGCCTCGACCTGCTCGACGATTTTCGCGCCGATCTTCTGCCCGCGATGCGAGGGCCGCGTGTACATGCGCTTGACCTCGCCGACAGCGCCGTCATGGCGTTTCAGCGCACCGCAGCCAATGGCCATGCCGTTGTCGCGGGCGATGAAGACAGTCGTGTCCTCACCAGCCATCTGCTCGACCGTCAGATGGTAGCAATGCTCCGGCGGCGTCAGTTCGAGCAAGGTCTGGTTGAGTTCCTCGACCAGGCCGCGCACGTCGTCCTGCAGTGGCGTTTCAATGGCGATGTCGATTGCCATCGGCCGGTTTACTCCACGACCTTCGGCACGAGGAAGAAATTCTCTTCGGTCGCCGGCGCGTTGGCGACGATGTCAGCTGCCTTGCCGCCGTCAGTAACAACGTCCTGACGCTTCTTCATGTCCATCGGCGTCACCGAGGTCATCGGTTCGATGCCGGAAACATCGACCTCATTCAGCTGTTCGACGAAGCCCAGAATGGCGTTCAGCTCGCCGGTCATCCGTTCGGCATCTTCCTCGCTCACCGCAATGCGGGCGAGATGCGCGACGCGCTTCACTGTCTGAAGATCTACGGACATGTTTTTGCCTCGGGGAAAACCAGTTCGGGCTATAGCGGCGCCGCGCGCGCTGCGCAACATGCATCGTGCGAGAGACCAGGCTGCGGCGGCGGCCTAGTCTTCGGCCATCGATCCACGCACAAGATGATGTCTACGGCAGGGCAACGCCCTCGCACAGATAGTAGCTGCCGCTGTTGCCGCTTGCTTCGCTTTCGTCGTTGACGGGCCGGACCGACACGAGATCGATCTGCTTGTCGTTCATTTGCGTCACCGAGAGGACATCCGGGAAGACATAGCCCGGTTCCTGGCAGAGGGCCGTCACCGCCCAGCTCGGCGAAGCGGTCGCCTTGCTGACCTGCAGAAACTCGCAATTGTATTCCACGCTCTGCAGGCCGTGCGCCGAAAGCACGATGTTGCCGGCGTCGATCAGCGTTTGCAGCGTGTCCTTTTTGGCCTGCGTGCAAAGCTCTTCGGACTGAAGGTAGACGCCTTCGATGAAATCATCCGCGGCCAGCGCGGGCGACGCCGCGACAAACATGGAAACGCAAAGAGATCGCCCCAATACCATGGATTTATTCCACTTTAGCTGTTTCTAGATCGTAATCGTCTCACCGATTTTCGGCAACGCCAGCCTTACACCGGATCCTTCCAGGCCGGCCTCGAACTTATCGGCGGTCGGGTCGATCATCGGAAACGTGCCGAAGTGGCAGGGAGCCACGGTGTCGAATTTGAAGAAGCGCCGGCAGGCAAGTGCCGCCACCGCGCCGCCCATGGTGAAGCGGTCGCCGATCGGCACCAGGCCTATCTTCGGCTCATGCAACTCGTTGATCAGCGCCATGTCGGAGAAGATGTCGGTGTCGCCCATGTGATAGAGCGTTTTGTCTTCCGCGAAATGCAGGACGAGGCCGCCCGGATTGCCGAGATAGGTGTTCTGGCCGCCCTCGCCCGGGAACGAGGATGAGTGCAGCGCCTGGACAAAAGTGGTGGTGAAGCTGCCGCAATCGACGGTGCCGCCGATGTTGCCGGGATTGATCTTCTTGTCGCTGACGCCCTTGCCGACCAGATACATGCAGATCTCGAAATTGGCGACGAGCTGGGCGCCGCTTTTGCCGAGCACCTCCACCGCGCCGCTGATGTGGTCGCTGTGGCCATGCGTCAGCAGCACATGCGTGACACCCTCAGCCGGGCCCTCCCAGCCACCCGTCCATGACGGATTGCCTATCAGATAGGGGTCGATGAGGATCTTGGCATCAGCGGTATCGATCCGAAAGGCCGAGTGGCCGTACCAGGTCAGTTTCATGAATGCATTCCTCGATTTTTGACTTGCCAAAGGATAGAACGCCAATGGCCCCGAGATCAAAGGGTTACTTGTCCGCCACGCGTTTGACAAAACACCTGGTGGTGAAAGGCGAAGGACGGCCGGTGGGCATTATCGCGATCGAAGAATTGCCGGCGCGGTTAGCCGGCGGCAAGACGCTGGCGGGGCTTGACCTCGGCGACAAGACGATCGGCGTCGCGGTCTCGGACCAGAGGTTTTCCTTCGCCCATCCGCGTCCGGTCATCATGCGAAGGAAATTTTCGCTCGATGCGGCGGTGCTGCTCGCCTTGCTGCAGAAGGAGAATGCCGGCGCCGTGGTGATTGGGCTGCCGATCAACATGGACGGCTCGGAAGGTCCGCGTGCGCAGAAATCGCGCGCCTTCGTCCGTAACATGGCACAAATGAGCGACCTGCCCTTCGTGCTCTGGGATGAAAGGCTATCGACGGTCGCGGCCGAAAGGACGCTGATCGAGATGGATTTCTCGCGCCGCAAGCGCGCCGGCAAGATCGATTCGGCGGCAGCCGCGTTTATTCTGCAGGGAGTTTTGGACCGGCTTCAGTCGCTCCACGCATCCGCTCGAACGGAACCGGATCCGCCCAGCGCTGTCTGACCCAGCCGGCGATTTCGCGGCGACGGCGGAATGCCCAAAGCGCCATCAGCAGCAACCCGTCGAAGACGCACGTCTTCGCCACCATGCCGGGGATGATCGCCGGATCGATGCCGAGCATCTGACCGTAGAGCCGGAAGAAGAAGTCGTGCATCTGTCGGCTGAGCATCGCGTAGCCGAAATTGATGTCATTGGCCGACAGATAGAACCAGCCCCAGAAAATCGCCATCGGCGCCGCCCAGCATCCGAAGATGTAGCGCATCAGCGGCCTCCCCTGGGATTGGAGCCGGTTTTGGACACCGTTCGGCCTGATATGAGTGAAAGCAGCGAATTGTGGGCTGCGGCTTTTGCCATGCCGTGCGCGACGGCATGGATCTCGCCTTCGCCCGAAGCCGCTGCCGCAACCACGGACCGCCGTTCGGCAAGCATGGCGACATAGGATGCCAGAAGTGCTGCCAGCTGCACGGCAACAGCCATGAACAGCCCGTTTATGCCTTGCGCAGCACCCCCGATGACGATCAGCGACAACACGCCGGACGCGCAGATGAAGACGATGCGGGCAACGCTGTCGGCGTCCGGCGTGTTGTCGCTGATCGTCATCGGGGG
>NZ_RZRW01000456.1:0-4634 GCF_003998745.1 Mesorhizobium sp. M7A.F.Ca.US.014.04.1.1
CTTCAACGGCAGCATGTTGGGGCCGTCGCTGTCGGCGTTGCCGGCGTCTTCATCGAGACCCATCAGGATCCTGGCAACTCGACCTCTTCCGACGGCCCCAACATGCTGCCGTTGAAGGACATGCCCGCTCTACTCGAGCGGCTGATGGCATTCGACCGCATCGCCAAGGGTCTCTAGGCCGGACAATATCCTCTGTCGACCGCCGATGCTTGTGGACGGCGCAAGCCGCCTGTACGCTCTACCGGCAAATGAGCGTTTTGGCAGGAGGAAGCCATGTCTGTCGCCCGCGTCACCGAAATCACATCGTCGTCGAAGAAGAGCTTTCAGGACGCCATCGAACAGGGAATTGCGCGCGCATCCAAAACGCTGAAGAACGTCGAGGGCGCCTGGATCCAGGACCAGAAGATCGTCGTCCAGGACGGCAAGATCGTTGCTTATCGCGTCAACATGAAGGTTACCTTCATCCTCGCGGAGTGATCGGTCGACGCCGAAAAAGTCGGGAACCTTCGCCCGCGCCCCTCATTGTCCAATTATGGTTCGAAACCACAATGAGGAGCACAATCATGGCAACCCAGACTGGCCACACCCAAGCCATTGCCGCTTCGCGGGTCATCGGCACATCGGTCTACAACACCGAAGGCACAAGCATCGGCAGCATAGAGGATGTGATGCTCGACAAGATGACGAACGGGATCATGTTCGCGGTCATCGGTTTTGGCGGCTTCCTTGGCATCGGCGAGAAATATCACGCCATTCCCTGGGCAAGCCTCGACTATGATGAGGACAAGGGCGGTTATGTCGTGCCGTTTTCCAAGGAACAACTCATGGCGGCACCGGCCTATTCGATCAACGAACTGACCGGTGCCGATGGCGAGGCGGCGCGCGACGAATCCTACAATTATTACAAGGTCACGCCTTACTGGCATTAACAACAACGACAAAGCGGCCCCGTCGAGAGAGACGGGGCCGCTTTGGATTCCGGCTTATTCGCTGACGTGTAAGGGGGCCATCGCCTTCGGCGGCGACTGCTGATTGTCGCATGACGTCAGGAATGCCGCCGCGATCAGAAACAGACTCACGATACCGCTCAACTGAGACATGGCGAAACTCCTCCTGTTTCGCCCCGCGCGCTGCACCTTAACCGGAAGTCAGCCGACCGTACATGACTTATGATGACAGCGATTTGCGCTTCGTGAATCGTTCGGACGCTGTTGCCGCGGCAACAATTGCCAGCGGGCCGATTGCCTTTTGCAGCACTTTGGCTAAGACGTGCGGCATTCTTCAGATCAATCGAGGACATCGCAAATGACCGCCATCGTCGACATTGTCGGGCGTGAAATCCTGGACAGCCGTGGAAATCCGACCGTCGAGGTCGATGTCATTCTCGAAGACGGCTCGATGGGCCGCGCGGCGGTGCCGTCGGGTGCTTCGACCGGTGCCCACGAGGCCGTCGAACTGCGCGACGGCGGCGCCCGCTATCTCGGCAAAGGCGTGCTCAAAGCCGTCGAGGCGGTGAACGGCGAGCTGTTCGAGGCCATCGGCGGCATGGAAGCCGAAAACCAGATTCATATCGACCAGACCATGATCGAGCTCGACGGCACGCCCAACAAGAGCCGGCTTGGCGCCAACGCCATTCTCGGCGTTTCGCTGGCGGTGGCCAAGGCGGCCGCTGATGCCGCCGGCCTGCCGCTCTACCGTTATGTCGGAGGCACCAAGGCGCATCTCCTGCCGGTACCGATGATGAACATCATCAATGGCGGCGCGCATGCCGACAACCCGATCGATTTCCAGGAATTCATGATCCTGCCGATCGGCGCGCCGACGCTGCGCGAAGGTGTCCGCTGGTGTTCGGAAATCTTCCATACGCTGCGCAAGAAACTGAAGGATGCCGGCCACAACACCAATGTCGGCGACGAGGGCGGCTTTGCCCCGAACCTGAAAAGCGCTCCGGTGGCGCTCGATTTCATCATGGAATCGATCGAGCAGGCCGGCTTCAAGCCGGGCGACGAGATCGCGCTCGGCCTCGATTGCGCCGCGACCGAGTTCTTCAAGGACGGCAACTACGTCTATGAAGGCGAGAAAAAGACGCGCGATCCCAAGGCCCAGGCCAAATACCTGGCCAAGCTTGCCGCCGACTATCCGATCATCTCGATCGAGGACGGTCTTGCCGAGGACGATTGGGAAGGCTGGAAGTACCTGACCGACCTGATCGGCAAGAAGACGCAGCTGGTTGGCGACGATTTGTTCGTCACCAACACGGCGCGGCTGCGCGACGGCATCCGCATGGGGGTTGCCAACTCGATCCTGGTTAAGGTCAACCAGATCGGCTCGCTTACGGAAACGCTCGACGCCGTCGAGACCGCGCACAAGGCCGGCTACACCGCCGTGATGTCGCACCGCTCGGGCGAAACCGAGGATTCGACCATTGCCGATCTCGCCGTCGCCACCAATTGCGGACAGATCAAGACCGGCTCGCTGTCGCGCTCGGACCGCATGGCCAAGTACAATCAGCTGATCCGCATCGAGGAAGAGCTCGGCAAGCAGGCAAGCTACGCCGGCAAGTCGGTGGTCAAGGGCTGATCCGGAAACACCGGCTCATCGATACCGGACAAAAGGGCGGGAGCATTCCCGCCCTTTTTCGTTTCGGCGCCGCCAAACAGGTCACCCGTAACCGTCCGTTAAGCACAATCGGGCGAGAAAGATCGTGAGCCGCCTGAGTTCGCGGGCTAGAGCCGGATGATCTCAGGTCTGTTCGACCTGAAATCTGAATCCGACTCTAAATCAAAGAGATAGAGCATGATGTCGTCCGAAAACCGCTTCACACTTTTCGGCATCATGCTCTAGAGGAATCGGGCGATGTGGACGCGTCAGCACAAGCAGAGAAACACCGGCCGGCTGATCATTCCCTCGCTTTGCGTGGCGTTCCTGGCCTATTTCGGCTTTCATGCCTATCACGGCGAATTCGGTATCTACTCGAAATATCAGCTGGAAGCCCAGACGGTTGCGCTGCAAGGCCAGCTCGATGCGATCAAGGCGCGCCGCATGGAGCTCGAGCGCCGCGTTCGGCTGATGCATGAAGGCACGCTCGAGAAGGACATGCTCGATGAGCAGGCGCGCAAGGCGCTCAATCTGTCCCAAGCTGACGAAATCACCATTATGTTGCCGACCTCGGCGAAATAACTGATTTCAAGTTAATCACCAATATTTTCAATGATTTTAATCGCTTAGGCGCATGCCAGCTATGCAAATTCGGCATGGCGCAACGCTTTGACGCGTGTTAGCCTCCCTAAAATCGGTGGGGAGGAGCTGATCTCCCCAGAGCAGATTTCATCCTGCTCTAATGTCCACGAAGAGACGCCAACAGGGAGTGATGCATGGCCACCGCCGCCAGAAAAGCGCCTGCCAAATCCAAATCCGACGGCAAATCGGGGCTTTCGACCCCCAAACCTGTCGAATTCACCAAGGACGAAGAGCTTGCCGCTTACCGGCACATGCTGCTCATCCGTCGTTTCGAGGAAAAGGCCGGCCAGCTCTACGGCATGGGTTTCATCGGCGGCTTCTGCCACCTCTATATCGGCCAGGAAGCGGTCGTCACCGGCATGAAGATGGCGCTGATCGACGGCGATCAGATGATCACCGCCTATCGCGACCACGGCCACATGCTGGCGATGGAGCTGTCGCCGCGCGGCGTCATGGCCGAGCTGACCGGGCGTCGCGGCGGCCTGTCACGGGGCAAGGGTGGCTCCATGCACATGTTCTCCAAGGAAAAGCACTTTTATGGCGGCCACGGCATCGTCGGCGCGCAGGTGTCGCTCGGCACGGGCTTGGCCTTCGCCAACCGCTACCGCGACAACAACAATGTCTCGCTGACCTATTTCGGCGACGGTGCGGCCAACCAGGGCCAGGTCTATGAAAGCTTCAACATGGCCTCGCTGTGGAAGCTGCCGGTGATCTACATCATCGAGAACAACCGGTATGCCATGGGCACCTCGGTGTCGCGCTCTTCGGCGGAAACCAATTTTTCGCACCGTGGCGCTTCGTTCAAGATTCCCGGCATCCAGGTCGACGGCATGGACGTGCGCGCTGTCAAGGCCGCCGGCGACCAGGCGACCGAATGGTGCCGCGCCGGCAACGGGCCGATCATTCTCGAAATGCAGACCTATCGCTATCGCGGTCACTCGATGTCCGATCCGGCGAAATACCGCTCAAAGGAAGAAGTGCAGAAGATGCGCTCCGACCATGACCCGATCGAACAGGTCAAGGCGCGGCTGATCGAGAAGAAGTGGGCAACCGAGGACGAGCTTAAGGCCATCGACAAGGAGGTCCGCGACATCGTCGCTGACGCCGCCGAATTTGCCCAGAACGATGCAGAGCCGGATCCGTCCGAGCTCTGGACCGATATCGTATTGTAACGGGAGGGCAAGGACATGCCGATCGAAATTCTCATGCCCTCTCTCTCGCCGACCATGGAAGAGGGCAATCTTTCCAAGTGGTTGAAGAATGAGGGCGACAAGGTCGTCGCCGGCGACGTCATCGCCGAGATCGAAACCGACAAGGCGACGATGGAAGTCGAGGCCGTCGACGAAGGCACGCTTGGCAAGATCCTGATCGCCGCCGGCACCGAAGGCGCCAAG
>NZ_RZRW01000457.1:0-4606 GCF_003998745.1 Mesorhizobium sp. M7A.F.Ca.US.014.04.1.1
TCCTTGGGCCGCGGACGATCCGGGGGCGGTTCATCCAGGGAGCGGCCCGGACGATTCAGGGTGCAGCCTGTCCGCAGAGCGCGTCATTCAGGTGAATGATGGCAACGTTCGGTGTGCATCGTAGGCTGCGGCAATCCCCGATATTTGCCTCCCTCGGAAGCGCGAACCGATGGCACTGAGCGACCTTCTGAGACCCAAGATGGTTCCCGCGGCCGACACAGCCATCATCGCTGTTCGGCCGAGCACGATCGGTTCGATCATTCGTGCAGCTGGTGAGGTGTCGGCGATGGCAATTGTCGGCCAACTCACCCTTCTTGCTGCGATTCCGGTCTTGGCGCGGCTCTATTCGCCTGCGGATTTCGGCATCTTTACGATTTATCTGTCGATTGTGAACATACTCGCCGGGGTCGCAGCATTGCGCTTCGAGGCGTCACTCTATGGGGTTAAGGGGAGCGCCCAGGCCTATGTGACGGTCAAGCTTATCCTTTTGGCTGTGTTCGTGACCACCGTCCTGGCCTTTTCGGCCGGACAGATGCTGTCGAACCTTGCTCCCAACCGCCTCGGCTCGCTTGCCTGGCTCATTCCGATCGGAATGGGAGGCGCAGGTCTGGTCGAAGCCATGAACTGCTGGAGCCTGCGTGCTGGGCTTTTGCGCGACTTTGCCCTTGGGCGGCTGATCCTGCCGGCGAGCATGGCTGCACTGCAATTGGTTTTCGGCATTGCCAACCTTGGCGGCGAAGCGATGATCCATGCCCATATTTTGAGCCAGTTCGTCTTTATCGGGTATATCGGTTATCGGGTGACGAGCTGGGAGGATTTGCGCGGCATCGCCCGGGCACCTTGGCGTGCGGTGTTCGAAAAGGCCCGGCGGGAATACAAATTTCCTCTGTTCGATATCCCCGCAACACTCGCGAGCATAGCGATCAACAATCTTCCGGCAGTTCTTGTCGGTGGGCTGTTCGGCACCGCATTTGCCGGATATTTGGGCGTGGCAACGCGCCTGGTTACCGGTCCAGTGACGCTGATCGCTTCACCGCTCAGCAATGTTTTTGTCGCCGAAGCAAACCAGAACAACAATCGTGGACACCTGCTTGGCGTGGCACGCGGGCTTCTCCTGCTGGCCGCCGGCTTTACCGCGGTGCCGATATTGCTGCTTGGACTCGCCGCGCCCTATGTGGTCGTTCCGCTCCTGGGCGAGCCTTGGATGCCCACCGCGGAAATCATGACCGCACTGGCGCTGATGGGCGCGGCACAAGCGTTGTCTACTCCGCTTAGCGACGTTCCCGCTCTGCTACGTCGGCAAGGAACAAGACTGGTCATCGACCTCGCACGAGCGGTTCTCGTGTTTGGCCCGCTGCTCGCCGGCGCCCAGGCGGGCTGGCAGCCAGTCACCGTCATCTATTTCATGGCCGCCGGCGGCGCGTCGGGTTTCGCTCTGAAAATGGCAGCATCGCTGTATTTGTTGACCCACGACCCCCAACCAGCAGGCGCTGCAACGTGCATCCAACATGAATGTCTCGAGGAAAAAACACCATGAATTCGTCGTCGGTTGACAATCTTCAAGCGGCAGTTGCGGTCACCCAGCATGACCGTGCCGATGTCTCATGGTCACGCCCTTTTATCTCTGTCGGGATACCAACCTTTCGCCGGCCCGATACGATCCGCAGGGCGATCGACAGCGTCCTGGGTCAGGATTACTCCGATTGGGAGTTGGTCGTGAGCGACGACGAGGGACCGGAGGGCGAGACCTGGGCTATCGTGACCGACTATGCACGAAGCGAACCTCGCATCCGCATCATCGAGAACAGCCGAGGTCGCGGTCAGGTGGAGAACACCAACAACGCTATGCTGGCTTGCGCTGGACGGTGGATCAAGTTGCTGCACGACGATGACTGGCTTGCGCCAGGTGCACTCAGGACATTCGCCGAAGTTGCCAAACAGCACCCGTCGGTTGCCTTCATGACGTCAGCCGCAAACATAATCGAGGACAAGCGAGTGAGATTTCGCCAAGTCCCCAAGGAGCAGGAAGCGATCTCCCTTTATTCCAGCCAGCAGTGCCTGATGGACCTCTATCTGGTGCGCGCGACACGCTGCCTGGGGATCATTCCATCCACATTGTTGATCAACAGCGACGTCATTCGTGCCGGCTGCTTGATGCGCACGCACAAAGAGATTCCGGCCGGAGTGGATCAACTGTTCTTCGTCGATCTAGCCAGCCATGGGGACATGGTGGCGATAAGCGATCCGCTTACCTTTTATGATGCAACGAGCCATCCAAGCATTACCACGTCAAAGAGTTTCCGCGAGGTCGACGAAGTGACCCTCGCCGTCAAGCAGCTTAACTGGAATCTCATCAAAGACCGCAACCATCTCCCGCCTCCCGAGACATTGCTGCGGGCGCTGCGGGTTGCTCGTATTCCCATGCGGTTCCACCAGCAGTCCTGGTTGACCACGTTCCTGGATGGGATACAGATCTTCCGGCCTTCGGTCATGAAGGTGGCGGGCTGGCACGTGCTTAATCACGTGTTTGCAATCCGCCCAAGATTGGGCCGGGTGCGCACGCGACGGCGGTAAGGTGAGGCTGGCCGACAAGCACATCAGCGACAGATTGCGCGCACAAGCCTGTTGTGCGCGCGCATGGTAAAGGCGTTTGCCTCACGGCAAAACGCATATGCGCCCAAGAAGAGCTACCAGTTCCGCCTGTCGCCGTGTTTCGGTCTTGGCGAACAGCGACGCCAGCTGCGACCTTATCGTGGTCCGGCTCAAGCGCCGCTTGCGGGCTATTTCCAAAGGGGCATCGCCCTGCGCCAAGCGCAGTGCGAGCTGCGTTTCGGCACTCGTCAGACCAAACATTCTTTGCAGCGTCTGGGGATTTGGCCCGGACCTGTTTTCACGATCCAGCAGCGCCACGATGCTTGTCGCGTCAGGCGTTGCTATGCCCTTCTCGTTCAATATCAGGGGCCTGTCGCCCATGCCTCGGATCACCACCCATGAAAGCGTGCCAGGAGAAAAATTGCCCGGCACGTTTGCGATCAGCCGTCTCAGCGCAGCAAATACCTTGCTGGCCGTATCGGCTGCCTCGCCTTCGCGCTCCAAGGTGTTTTGAGCGGCTGAATTCCACTCCATGACCTTCCTGTCGCTGTTCAGGATCAGGTAGCCACAACCGATGCGATCAAGCATTCTCACAACAGATGCAAGGCTGCTCTGCCGTGGCTCGACAGCAACGCTGTCGAACCGTTGTGGTGCTTGATGCCAAGCGGAAGCATGGTCACCTTGCGTTCTCAAGGCGGAGACAGGCTTTCCCCCGAAACTTCCATATTGGCGACCAAGAATTCCATCATCTTGCCTACCAACCAGTGCCATTTTCTTACCTCCCGCAAAACGGCAACGCCTCCCAGTCAAAAGGAGGTGCCTTAAACATGTCAGTCAGGTCGCTTGGAGAGTAGCGGTCCGATCCGCCCCCGACATCGGACAAAATGCGCGCTACAATCCCGGGGAACAATCCTGCGGTCGGACTAGTCTGTACGCTTTTCGGTCTAATCTCGACGGACTAGTCAGAAGGTTATAGTCTGGCACATGCGTTTGCATTCGCTCAGTTTGCATCCGAACAGCTCAGGCAAGTTGCTGACCCGCCTTGCCTCGATGTCGCTCCTGATAGCGACACTTGCAGTCGAGACAGCGCTGCCGACCTCTGTGGCATACGACATCGGCTTTTTTGAGTTTGTTCCCGCCATTATTGCCATCTCATATTTCGAAGATCGCATGATCGCTCTTGCGGCAACATTTGTGATGGTTGCCGTCGGCTTGTTGACGCGGGATGTCCTGCACCATCCAATCGATGTCGGCCTTTGGGTTCAAGCCATTCTGCTGCTGGTTGCAGGGGGGATGATCGCCCTGACTTTCCACCGGCAGAGGCAGGACTACCGCACCCTTTTGCAGGTTGCGGAGGCTAGACTCGCGGCCTTGGAAGCAACCGAAAACAGGTATCGCTGGGCATTCGAACGTGCCGCCATTGGCTTTGCCAACATGAATGAGAACGGAGAGTTGCAACGGTCCAACAAGCGTCTTGGTGAGATGACAGGGTATGTCGAGGAGGAGCTTTCAAGTCTGCCGCTCAGCGCACTCGTCCACCCCGACGACAACCACACCTTGGCGGAAGCGTTGACTCGCCTGAAAGACACGACTTCGTTTGGCTCGGAGATCCGTCTCCTGAGAAGAGACGGCACGATTTTGTGGACAAGATTGGCCCTGTCTTTGGCCGTGCCAGCCGATGCTCTCCCTCAAAGCATTTTTGTAGTGGTGGACGACATATCGGGAGAGCGAACCGCCCGCGAGGCACTCCGGGCTCAGAAGGAATGGTTGGACCTGGCGCTATCGTCAAGCCGGTTGGGAACATGGCGCATAGATTTCGAGAGCGGGTCCGTGAAGGGCTCAGCCGCGTTCTGGGAAATGATGGGGCTGGCACCCGCGCCGAGCCGTCCATTGCAGGAATTGACTGCGGTCGTTCACCCGGCCGACTTGCCTAATCTGATGGCCCTGTCTTTGGCCGTGCCAGCCGATGCTCTCCCTCAAAGCATTTTTGTAGTGGTGGACGACATATCGGGAG
>NZ_RZRW01000458.1:0-4606 GCF_003998745.1 Mesorhizobium sp. M7A.F.Ca.US.014.04.1.1
GCTTTGACATGACGGAATGGGTTGGCGATGGCACCGGCAGTTCCATCACGGCCGGCACCGTGACCAGGTTTATTGGCGGCAACAATCCCGGCCTGCAGGGGACGTCGAGTGTGCCGATCAATCTGAGCGTTAACACAACGCTGTCCGGGCTTCACAACCGGGCACTCTGCCACAACAACAGCGCCGGCGCGACGTGCACACATACGCTGCCGCCTGCCGTGCCTGGCCTTCGGATCGGCTTTGCCGGGGTACACGCAACCCATGTCATGAACATCGAGCCCAACGGGACGGACACGATCAAGGGCGGCGGTGCAGGCAAATATCTCATTCTCGATCCCGGCGAGCGTGTAACCCTGGAGGCATACGCAACGGGCTCATGGGTGGTCAGCGCGACAGTCGGTTGGGCGGGCGATTTCGAGTTGTGACTTTGTCGTTGTGAATGACCGAATCGCCTAGGTTGCTTTTTTGATCCAAATAGTCGAACGAAAGATATGGTCCTCGCTCTGTGGTCAATGGTGGCCGTGACCACCTTTATACTTGTGGCCCGCCACAATCGGGTTTCTGTTGTAGCGATTGGCTATATCGGCCTTCTTGCTTATTCGGTGCCCGCGCTGATTGGCTTCACGCGGCCTGTGAGCGCGAAAGGATTGGTGCCATATCTTGAGCCGGCGTCGTCGGAAGCAATTCTGGTGATGGTCGCTGCTTGGCTAGGGTTCGGGTTGGCGCTGCTGCTGATGCCTTCGTCTGTGGGCGGCAGGCGTCCCCCTTGTTACCAACTGCACCCGATGCGGGTCATCTGGTTCATTCGGTGCGCGCTGATCATTTCTTTAGCCTGCTATGCATGGATGGCAAACAGGGCTGGACTTGAGTGGTACGCGATGGAGCGTGCCGACATCTATGACGCCGTCGGTGGGCTCATTTCCATCGTGTGGCGTTGGGTCAGCGGCATCGGTCTTCTGGCATCAATCTATTTCGATAGGCCATGGGGTCGCGGCGCTCGTATTTATCAAGCCATCTTTGCGTTAATGGTCGCACTTAATGCGATCGCGGGTGATCGGACGGTCCCGGTGATCTTGGCAATGGCGTTTGCCATCGTGTTATTGTGGGAGTGGCCGATAACGAAGGCGGCCCTGCATTGGAAGGCATGGGCGATCGGGCTGGCGACGCTTGCGATCATCTTCTTTATGAAGCCCTTCTATCTGGCCTACAAACGCGACCTGCCGTTTGGCAGGATGCTGACAGGCGGTTCTGATCCGATGGCTATGGTGGCCTCCTGGGAAGCCTTCGGCACTCATGAAAACATCGAAGGGCTGATTAGGAGTAGCACGACCTATCCATGGTGGAACACGGTTCGCGATACCTTGGCGCAACTGCTAATTCAGCCGTCGGCCTTCGGCTTCGACAGCACTGGGTTCAACACGGTGCTCCAGACCCAGATATTTTCACAGGCGTTGTACGGCTTGGCTGGTACATTCTGGGGGCAGGCGTGGGCGATTGGCGGTATTCCCGTTGTGATCGTATTTGGGTTGATCTATGGCGGAGCGTTGGTGGCGTTGCATCATGCTTCGCTCAAAAGTAAGGGTATGTGGTTCTTCTTCTGGATCATCCTCGGCAGCGTGATTGGGGTCTATGCGCACCGGAATGCCTTGGAGAATGTTCTTGCGCAGGCACGGCAGCCATTCGTCGGTTTCGTGACGATTCAGGTCTTGGTGTGGGTACTGCTCTTCGGGCGCTTCCATACCAGCATTCCGGCTGTTCCGATTGTGGGTCGAGACTACGGCAAATGAACTGACGTTGAGCGGCGCCTTGGGGGAGGCAAATGAATGGTGGAGCAGGTATATCTCGATCGGCAGCATGATCGTCTTGTATTCATCGACCAACCAGCCGACGAAGGATTCTGGGACGATCGTTGGGCGCAATCCCTAACAGCAACGGACATTCGGAAAAAGAGCGTCTTTGTCCAGCATGTTACCCGAAAGTATTTAAGCCCGCCTGATCGAGTGATTGATGCAGGCTGCGGTGTGGCAAACACAGTCTTTGGGCTCCATCACGCCGGGTTCGAGGCATACGGACTAGACTTTGCCCCCGTAACCATCGCTAGAATCAAGAAGCACGCCCCCGAACTTAATATCGTTCTCGGCGACGTGCGAGAAATGCCATTCGAGGATGCCTTTTTCGAAGGGGTGTGGTCCTTAGGGGTGATCGAACATTTCAAGGATGGTTACGCATCGATCATCGAGGAGGTACGCCGAGTGCTGAAACCTGGCGGACTCCTTTTCCTAACTGTCCCCAGCGTGTCGCCATTGAGGCGTCTAAAGATGCGGCTCGGTCGATACGAAGATGTGAGTGCCGCGGACATGGCTCGATTTTACCAATTTGCCTTCACCCCGAACGACACAATTAGAACGATCAGCGGGATGGGGTTCCGGCTTTTGGAAAGTCGGTCCAGGGGCGGATATCTGGGGTTGATGCGGGAAAGCAATTTGTTCAAGCGCCTGCTTGAACCATTGTATGAGAGCCGGTCGCGACCGATGGTGACCTTACGACGCGCGATCGACTTAGTGATCAGTCCAGTATCGTTTCACACAAAGCTGTTCGTCTTCAAAAAGAACTAGCTGAAACTGAATTTTCGAACTCCGACCTCAGTTACTTGTATCCAGCACGAGTTGTCGCGGCGCTTCGACTGAAGTCCTGTTGATCATTTCCGCAGCGTCAACGCGCCGAAGACTCATTCATTGATCTTTATCCTGACGGAGCTTCTCATCGATGTCTCTCAGGCTTTTGTTGTACGCTCGCGTCTCTCGCCGCACCCCTATCGTGGCAATAACTACCCACGCGATAGAGAAGGCGCCGATGAGGACTCCTAAAACTAAATGTCTTATGTCAGGCATATGTGCTTTTGCGCGTCCTAGGTGCGTCAATGACTTACCGAGCGCACGATTCTCTTGCCGATACTCAGAATTTTAAGTCTGTATCTGCCAACTTGGCGAATGATATCCAGAATCATAATCGCCCGCGCCAAGCCTAACCTCCACCCGGCGAACATACCAAAAATCAAAAACTGAACAACTGCCCGGAAGGGCGGAAAGGAAACACCATGGACCGCAACTTCGCGCGGGCGCTTGCGCTTGTTCTCAAATCGGAAGGCGGGTGGTCGGACCATCTGGCCGATCCTGGCGGCGCCACCATGAAGGGCGTGACGCTTGCCAGCTTCCGCCGCTATGTGAAGGCGGGCGCGACAAAGGCGGATCTGCGCGCGATCAGCGACGCGCAGGTCGCCACCGTCTATCGCCGCTTCTACTGGGACGCTGTGCTCGGCGCCGAGTTGCCCGATGGCGTCGATCACGCGGTATTCGATTTCGCCGTCAACAGCGGGCCTGGCCGGGCGGCCAAATATCTGCAGGCGGCCGTCGGCGTTGCGCAGGACGGCCGGATCGGACCGGTCACCGTCGCGGCGGCCAAGGCAAAGCCGGCCGGTGTGACCATCGATGCACTTTGCGATGCGCGGCTGGCGTTCCTGAAGCGGTTGCCGACATGGGCAACATTCGGGCGCGGCTGGTCGGATCGGGTCAGGTCGGTGCGGGTTCAGGCCCTGCTGATGTCGGCGCAGCGCCCCGCCGCACCGGTGACCGCGGCGGCGCCGCCCAGGGTCGAAACATCGGCCAATGGGGCGCCGTCGGTTCGTCTCGAGCAGCCGACGCCCGGCGGCAAGACGGCTGCCGTGGCCGGCCTCCTCGTTCTCATGGCCGGAGCGCTCGCGGCCGTCCGGCATCAGATCGCCGATTTTTTCGGAAGCCTGTTTCGATGACATGGTTCAACACCAATGCGCTGCACAATCTCCTCAACACGCTGATCGCCATCATCTGCGGCGGCGCGCTCGCCGGCTTTGACTGGACGCTGCTCGGCGTGAGCGACCGCACCGCCCTTCAGATCAGCGGCGCCATTGCCCTTGCCAAGATCATCATCAACGCGGTGCGTGACGGGCCGCGCGGCATGGTCGCGCCGGCCAAGGAGACATGAGATGGGAACACTCGCTTTCGCGCTGCTTGGCCAGGCCTGGCCGTATCTTCTGGCAATGGGCGCCGCGCTCGCCGGTGTCTGGACGGCCTACGCCAAGGGCAAGGCCAACCAGAAGGCCAGGCAGGATGCCGCCGACGCCGCGGCGCGCACCGAAGCCCAGGAGATCGACGATGCCGTCGCCGGCCGGGCGCCGGACGACAACAGAGGGAGGCTGGCCAGATGGTCAAAATCATAGCGCTCTCGCTCCTGCTGGCCGGCTGCACCACATCAGGCGGATCGTTCTGCGCGGCCGGGCATCCCATCCGGCCGACAAGGGCAGAGGCGGCGGCCCTTTCCGACGCGTCGGTGGCGGCGATCCTGGCTCACAACGAAAAGGGTCAGAAATTTTGCGGCTGGAGGCCATGATGAACGATCTTTTCGACCTGCTCGGCATCAAGGGACCGGTCGTGGCGGCGGGTCTCGCCGGCGGCGTTCTGCGCGCGCTGTCGCGGCAGCGCTACAAGCTGCGCGAAATGGTGGCCTCGCCGATCTGCGGCGCGCTTGCGGCGGCTTATCTGACGCTGCCGGCGGTCTCCTACGCCAGGAT
>NZ_RZRW01000459.1:0-4533 GCF_003998745.1 Mesorhizobium sp. M7A.F.Ca.US.014.04.1.1
CTTCGCGGCCACCTTCTCCCCGCTGGGGAGAAGAGGCTGGCGCCAGCGCTGGCAAGCTCCTCTCCCCGTCGGGGAGAGGTCAGCCGAGCAAAGCGGAGGCTGGGTGAGGGGGAGCGCCGGCTTCCGCGATTGGTCGCTGCCGACGATTGCCGCATGGCGTGCACTCACCACCCTCTTTCTCTCCATCCTCTTCCTCATCCTGCCGGCGCTCACCGCGCGGGCCATGGAGATCCAGTCCGTCACCTCGCCAAAGGGCATCACCGCCTGGTTGGTCGAGGATTATTCCGTGCCGGTCGTGGCCATCCGCTTCGTCTTTGGCGGCGGCTCGACGCAGGATCCTGTCGGCAAGGAAGGACTGGCCAATCTGATGACCGGCCTGTTCGACGAAGGCGCCGGCCCGCTCGATAGTGAAGACTTCCAGATCAAGCTCGACGATGCCGGCGCCGAGATGAGCTTCGACGAGAGCCGCGACGGCATCTACGGCTCGATGCGCATGCTGGCCGAGCAGCGCGACCAGGCCTTCGACCTGCTGCGGCTGGCGGTCAACGAGCCGCGCTTCGACCAGTTGCCGATCGACCGCATCCGTTCCCAGATCCTGTCCGGCATCATCGCCGGCGAAAACGACCCGGACACGGTGGCGCAGAACAAATGGGCGCGCGCCCTCTATGGCGACCATCCCTATTCCCGCTCCGATCAGGGCACCAAGGAAAGCATCGCCGCCATCACGTCCGATGATCTGAAAGGCCTGCACAAAGCGGTGTTCGCGCGCGGCGGCCTGCATGTCGCCGTAGTCGGCGCCATCGACGCGGAGACGCTGAAGAAGAAGCTCGACATGGTGTTCGGCGACCTGCCGCAGAACCAGGCGCTGAGGCCTGTGGCCGATATCGACCCGAAGCTGGCGCAGCATATCGAGGTCGACTACGACCTGCCGCAGACCTCCCTGCAGCTCGCCTTTCCCGGCGTGAAGCGCAAGGCGGCGGATTTCTTCCCCGCCGTGCTGATGAACGAGATCCTCGGCGGCGGCACCTTCACCTCGCGCCTGTTCCAGGAAGTGCGCGAAAAGCGCGGACTGGCCTACAGTGTCAACTCCTCGCTCATCAACCAGGACCACGCTAACGCGTTGATCGTCAGCACCGGCACCCGGTCCGACCGTGCGGCCGAGACGCTTGGCATCGTCCGCGATGTCGTCAAGCAATTGGCCGAACAAGGCCCGACCGAAGCGGAACTGGCGGCGACCAAGAAATACATGATCGGCGCCTACGCCATCAACAATCTGGACTCGTCCAGCGCCATCGCCTCGACATTGGTCGAGTTGCAGCTCGACGATCTCGGCATCGACTACATGCAGCGCCGCGCCGGCTACATCAATGCGGTGACGCTCGAACAGGTCAAGGCGGCGGCGAAAAAGCTGCTGACCACCGAGCCGACCATCATGGTCATCGGCCCGAAACTGGCCGGAGCCGGCAAGGGATGAGCCCCACCTTCGGCATCGCCTTCGGCGGCGGCGGCGCGCGCGGGCTGGCCCACATCCATGTCATCGAGGCGCTGGACGAGCTCGGCATCAAGCCGGTGGCGATTGCCGGCTCGTCGATCGGCGCCATCATGGGTGCCGGCATGGCATCGGGTATGGCCGGCAAGGACATCCACGACTACGCCCGCTCGATCCTCGGCCGCCGCGCCGAGGTGGCCAGCCGCATGTGGCGGGCGCGGCCGGGCACGATAGCCGAAGCCATGCAGAACGGCATCCGCGTCAGCCAGTTCAATGTCGAGCGCATCCTGAAAGCCTTTCTGCCCGAGGCCATCCCCGAAACCTTTGCCGAGCTGAAGATCCCGCTGAAGGTGACGGCGACCGACTATTTCGGTCACAAGCTGGCCGTCTTCGAAGACGGCGACCTGCACTCCGCGCTGGCGGCGTCAGCGGCCATCCCTGCCGTGTTCCGTCCGGTGATGCGCGACGGCAGGCTGCTGATCGACGGCGGCATCTACAACCCCGTGCCGTTCGACCTGATCGAGAACGACGCCGACATCATCATCGGCGTCGACGTCGTCGGCGCGCCGGAAGAGGCCGACCGCAAACAGCCGACCTCCGTCGACCTGATGTTCGGCGCCACGCAATTGATGATGCAGTCGATCATCGCCAACAAGCTGAAGCAATGCCGCCCCGACATCCTGGTCCGCCCGGCAGTGTCGAGATACCGGGTCCTCGATTTCCTGAAGATCGACGCGCTGATGAACGAGACGGTGGATATCAAGGACGAACTGAAGCGGCAGGTGGAGAAGGCGGTGGAGGCGAGGAATAGCGCCGCCATCAAGGGGAGACGGGGCAAGCAGGTCGGGTGAGGATGCATCTCCCCATTCGATCTGAAAGGCTCCAACCGATTACGACTTAGCCGCCACCGGCGCATACTCCAGCGCCACAACGCCGTTGCTGAACGGCGTGGCCGAAATCAGTTCGAGCGACACCGGTTCGCCGCCTGGGAACAGCGGCTTGCCTTGGCCGACGGTGCCGGGATAACTGAGCAGCCTGACGCGGTCGACCAGGCCATGGCGCAGCAATTCCTGCGCGACGCTGAGGCTGCCATGCACATAGATGTTGCCGCCGCTGCCTTGCTTCAGCGTCCTGACCGCTTCCGGCAGCGGTCCCTTCAGCAATTCGGCAGGCTTCCAGTCGAGCGCCTTCAGGCTGTTCGACGCGACATATTTCGGCAGCGCGTTGAACCGTTCGGCAAAATCTCCGGTTTCCGTCGGCCAGGAGCCGGCAAAGATCTCATAGGTCGTGCGCCCCAAAAGCATGGCGCCGGTGTCGGCAAGCTCGTCCTCCTTGAACCTGTTCATCTCGTCGTTCCAAGTCATGCTTGGCAGCTTCTCGACCTCGGCAATGCCATCGACGCTGATGAATTCGGTGACGATAAGTTTTCGCATGGCGTTCTCCTTCTTCGCTCAAAGGACGGACCGCGCAGGGTCATTGCGACACGCTTCGTGAAAAATATCACTGTGCGGGCGGAGGCGCCGCGTTCAAGGGGAGACAGCGGAAGAGGACAAGGGTGAGCCCTGGTGAAACGCAGGGCTGGCCGGTAAACCCGTAACCCCACCGCTCGTCTTCAGTCCTTCGCCCGCTCCACATAAGCCCCATCCGCCGTCATCACCACCACGCGGGTGCCCGGCGCGATGTGGGGGGGCACCAGGGTGCGCACGCCGTTGGACAGCACGGCCGGCTTGTAGGACGACGAGGCCGTCTGTCCCTTGGTCGTCGGCTCGGTTTCCACCACTTCGAAGGTGGCGCGCTGCGGCAGCACCAGGGAAATGGCAATGCCGTTGAACTGCGACACCTGCACGGCCATGCCTTCCAGCAGGTAAGGTGCCATGTCGCCGACCACGGCTTCCGACACCGCCACCTGGTCGTAGGTTTCCGGGTTCATGAAGTGAAAGCCTTCGCCGTCGCGGTAGAGGAAGGTGTGCTCGCGCTCTTCGACATAGGCGCGCTCGACCTGCTCGGTGGTGCGGTAGCGTTCCGAAACCTTCACCCCGTCGCCGATGCGGCGCATGTCGAGCTGCGTTACCGGCGTGCCCTTGCCTGGGTGGATGTTTTCGGCAAAGAGGATCACATAAAGCTTGCCGTCCTTGTCGACGACATTGCCTTTGCGGAGCGAACTGGCGATGACTTTCACCACGGTTTTAAATCCTGCAAGAAGAGTTGACTGGCGTTTGCCGGCTAGTGCGGCGCTGGATGGGGGCCTACCGCATCTTGGCCGCCGCCGCCAGCCCCCTTCCACCATGTTCCGAGCCGCATGACCGAAGCTTCGCCCTGGTGGACGCCTGACGTTCACGCCGACCGCCGCCCGCGGCTGATGCTGCGCAATGGCATCGCCGCCGGCCTGCGCGACTGGTTCGCCGCCCATGATTTCGTCGAGGTGCAAACGGCGGCGCTGCAGGTCTCGCCCGGCAATGAGGCGCATCTGGCGGCTTTCGCCACGGAAGCGGTCGGGCCGGACGGTGCAAGGGCGCCACTCTATCTCCACACCTCGCCGGAATTCGCCTGCAAGAAGCTGCTCGCCGCCGGTGAAACCAGGATTTTCAGCTTCGGTCCGGTCTATCGCAACCGCGAGCGCGGCCCCTTGCATCATCCCGAATTCACCATGCTCGAATGGTACAGGGTGGGCGAGGCCTATGAGAGCCTGATGCTGGATTGTGCGGCCTTTCTGGCGCTGGCCGCGACAAGGACAGGGGCGACTCTTTTCTCTTTCCGGGGCCGCGACTGCGATCCGTTTGCCGAGCCGGAACGACTGACGGTGGCGGACGCTTTCGCCCACTATGCCGGCATCGACCTGCTGGCCACGGTCGCCGCCGACGGCAGCACCGACCGCGACGCGCTATACGCCGCCTTGATCCGGGCCGGCATGCGTACCGCGCCCGACGACAGCTGGGCCGACCTGTTCAGCCGGGTGATGGTGGAAAAAATCGAGCCATTCCTCGGGCAGGGACGAACGACCATCCTGTGCGAATATCCGGTGGCCGAGGCGGCACTGGCACGGC
>NZ_RZRW01000460.1:0-4588 GCF_003998745.1 Mesorhizobium sp. M7A.F.Ca.US.014.04.1.1
CTGGATCACCGGAATGACCGCGTTCTTGTCGATCGGATCGATCAGGATCGCGCTGACGCCCTGATTGATGAAATTCTCGATGATGCTGACCTGTTTTTCCAGGCTACCCTCGGCGCTCTGCCAGGTGGATTTCACCCCATAGTCGGCGGCAGCCACGTCGCCGGCTTCCTTCATGCGGACAAAGAAGGAGTTCTGCAAGTCGATTGCCGCAAGTCCAAGAACCTTTTCCGCGGCAAGCGAGGGCGTTGCGATGGCGAGTGCAAGCAGAGCAATGGATGCTTTCAGGGAAATGCGCATGTTTCAGTTCTCCTCTTGTTGCGACAGGACGATTCTTCGCCTCTTTTTCATGTCCCGCACGACGACCGTCCCAGCGACAGGCATTCCGGCGGTATTCCGCGGCACTCGTGCCGTATCCATGTCGGGCCGCGTCTTGCGTGGACCGGCCTTTCTCGACCTCAGCCGTTCAGGCCTTCGACACCGGCGCCGCAGACAAGCCCGGCGATGCGGGCGCCGCGCGGTGGCTTGAAAGCTCCGCTCATCAACGCGGCCAGCGATGCCGCGCCGCTGAGGTCGGCGGCGATGCCGAATTCGAACCAGAGCAATTCAGCGGCTTTCTGCATGTCCGCATCCTCGACAAGGACGATGTCGTCGACGTGCTTGGCGACGATCTCGTAGATACTTTCGTCCGTGCGGCCGCAGGCCATGGTCGCCACCTTCGTCGTTATCTCGGGCAAGCGAACGACACGGCCGGCAGTCAGGGAGGCGTGAAGGGTCGGTGAACCGGTCGGCTCGACACCAACGATCCTGGCGTCGGGTTTGACGTGCTTCAGGACTTCGGACATGCCACTGATGAGGCCGCCTCCGCCGATCGCGACGATGTAGATGTCGGCATCGGGAATCTGGTCGACCATCTCCAGCGCCACGGTTCCCTGGCCGGACACGATCTGCGCATCGGCGAAGGGATGCATGTAGAAGGCGCCGCGCGCTTTTGCCTCGGCCAATGCAGCCTCATGCGCTTCATCCCAGACCTTGCCTTCGAAGCGAACGTCAGCGCCCCATTTGCGCAGCTTTTCCGCCTTCAGCGGGCTTGCATTGTTCGGCAGGTAGATGGTGGCGGGAGCGCCGGCCCGGGCAGCCACATAGGCGGTGGCCAGGCCGTGATTGCCGCCGGATGCGGCGACCAGTCCGTTTTCGATCCGGCCCGGCTCGAGCGTTTTCACCCGGTTCGTGGCGCCCCGGATCTTGAAGGAGCCGCTCACCTGGAGGCATTCGAGTTTCAAATAGACATCATTTTGGAGGTTCGCGCCCGTGGCATGGTCGAGCTTGACGACCGGGGTGCGCCGTATGAAGGGGGCAATGCGCCGGGCAGCCGCCATGATGTCTTCATGGCTCATCGGTCAGTGCCTCCGGATATTCGTTGGCCAGCACGAAACAGCAATTCCCCGGGCGCACGCGGCCGGGTTGACGCTTGGCGAAAACGATGCCGTCGATGGGGTGAAGGAGATCGATGGGCGCGCGCGACAGCGTGTGGAGGAAGTGAATGCGTCCGGCAAGGTCGCCTTTGCTGACGGCACTGCCGAGGGGGCTCAAGGGTTCGAAGACACCGTCCTCCTCGGAAAGCAGATAGCCTTCGCTTCCGGGCACCTTGAGCACGCGTGCGTTGGCGCCAGGGGCAATGTCAGGCGCGCCCTTCAGGACGCCTGCATGTTTCAGCACATTGCGGATGCCCCTGCGGCAGATGGCCAACGCATCCGGACTGACAAGGCCGCCGCCGGCCATCTCGCTGCCGATGACGATCAGCCCCTGGTGATTGGCGGACGCGGTCGAGGTCCGGGTTTCACCGAGATTGTCGACCATGACAACGGTCGGCGCCCCGAAGGCGAGCGTCGCCTTGATGTTCTTGCGATGCCCCTGCGCGGTCGGGGAGGGCTCGATGATCGCGCTCGGCAGGATCATCAGGGACGAACCGCCGGAGTGGAGATCCAGGAAATAGTCGGCCTTCGGAAACAGGATGTCATGCACATAGGCCGCTATCTGGCTTGTCAGCGTGCCGTTGAAATCGCCTGGAAAACTGCGGTTGAAATTCAACCCGTCGACCGGGGAGGTGCGGGTGCCGGCCTCGACGGCCCGAATGTTGATGGCCGGAATCGCGATGATGCGACCGGCTATATCCCGTGGATCGATCTCGCGCAGAAGCTCGCCGAGCGCGATCGGCCCCTCATATTCGTCGCCGTGGTTGCCACCCTCGATCAGGACCGTCGGACCGTCTCCGTTCTTGATGACGGCCAGCGGAACGCGGACCGTGCCCCAGGCATCGTCGTGCGGCGATTGGGGCACATGGAAGAAGCCGATCTGCTTGCCCTCGCGATCGAAATCGACCGACGTGTAAACACTGTTGTTCCGGGGCGTGATGGTCGCGCGGACAGTGTTTGCTGGTCTCTGGACGGTCATCGGCTCGGCCTCGAAATTCATTGTCCCCGTCATCATGTCAGTTTTATATATGGTGTCAAGTTTGGATATAAAACCAATGGCAATTCCGATTTCTTGTCTCTATCGTGCGTGGACCACCGGGGATTCTTCGAATGGCAGATGACGCAAAAGAGAGTGGCAAACCGACCTATTCGGCCCCGGCGCTGACGAAGGGTCTGGATGTCCTGGAGCTGCTGGCGGAGGCGCGAGCGCCCTTGACGATGAAGGAGATCGCGGAAGGCCTCGGTCGTTCGAAGAATGAGATTTTCCGGATGCTGATCGCGCTCCAGGAGCGTCAATATATCGAGCGCAACGCCGAGACCGACGCCTATTCGTTGACCGACAAGCTTTTCAAGCTGGGGCTGCACACGCCGAGCGCTCAGGATCTCATGTCCGCCGCAATGCCCGAGCTGACGCGGATTGCCGGGGACTCAAATCAGTCGCCGCACCTGGTCGTCTTCAATCATGGCTTGACTGTCGTGACCGCGGCCGTTCCCGGCGGCGAGGACATGGCGTTCACGCTGCGCCTCGGCTACGGCCGCCTGGCCACCGACGCGACCTCCGGCCATGTGATCCTTGCCTTCCAGCCGCCAAAGGTCGCGACGCGGATGATCGACGAATGTGCGGCACATTCGCCGGCGCCGCTGGATCGAGAGGCGCTGGAAAAGCAGCTTCGTACCATCCGCGCGGACGGTTACTGGATGCGCGAGAGCCGTGATTTCGTCGGCATCACCGATATCTGCTGTCCGGTCATCGGACCGGACGGCAGCGCCGTCGCCTCCATTATCGTCGCCTATATCAATCGCCATACGCGTGAAAGCCGCCATGCCTTTACTCTGGAGGTCCTGCGTGCTGCCTGCGATCGCATCTCCATGAAGCTGTCACCGCGGGTTCGCTGAGGGGCCGTGGTGCGCTGACGGCGCGGACGAGGCACCGCCCGCGGGACGTTTGCACCGGATTGATAATACCAGTATGGGTCCAGTCAGGAATGTTTTGATCCTGGGTGCTTCTCGCGCGGGAGGAAGAGCAATGACAACCGTGAACCTGATCGGGCTTGTCAGTCGGGAGATGGAAGCGACAGCCTCCGATGTGCCGCTTTACCGACGGTTGAAATCGGCGATCGAGGCAGCGATCCGTTCCAACGCTTTGAAGGCCGGCGCGGTTCTGCCGGGCGAGCGGGTTCTGGCGGAAGCCCTGTCGATCTCGCGTGTCACTGTGAGAAAAGCTCTGGCGTTGCTCGAAGAGGAAGGGCAGCTCAATCGCCGGCATGGTTCCAAAACCGAGATCGGGTCGCGGGTCGAAAAATCGCTTTCGACGCTGACGAGCTTTTCGGAGGACATTCTGGCGCGCGGCCTGAAGCCTGGATGCCTATGGCTTTCCAAACAGATAAGCCGTCCATCGCCAGCCGAAATGATGGCTTTGGGTATTGCCGCAAACACCAATGTAATCCGCATGCGCCGCGTGCGGACGGCCGATGGCGCGCCGATCGCCGTCGAGGTCTCGGCCGTGCCGGTTCGCTTCCTTCCTTCGCCCGAGATGGTTCAGGACTCCCTCTATGAAGCGCTAGATGCACGCGGCTTCCTGCCTCAGAGGGCAATCCAGCGCATGCGCTCGCGCGGCGCATCGCTGGAGGATGCAAGACACCTTCATTGCGAGATGGGCGCACCGCTGCTGATGACCGAGCGCCGCTGCTTTCTCGCCGACGGACAGATCGTGGAATACTGCGAGACACGCTACAAGGGAGACGTCTACGACTTCGTCTTCGAGCTGCAAAGATAATACCAGTTATGAACTGGTTGTAATCTGGTATTTTCCATTTATCGTGATGGCGACAGGGGAGTGCCGACGTGCAGCGGGAAGACATCGCCAACAGTCTCATCGTGTCCTGCCAGCCGGTTCCCGGCGGCCCGATGGACAGTGCGCAATTCGTGACGGGCTTTGCCAGGGCCGCTCTTGAAGCCGGAGCCAAGGCCCTGCGCATCGAATCCGTGCCCTATGTCGCGGCCGCCCGCCTGGCCGTCCGCGAGCCGATCATCGGGATCGTCAAGCGCGATCTGACCGACAGCCCCGTGCGCATCACGCCCTATCTGGCCGATGTCGAGGCGCTGGCCTAGGCGGG
>NZ_RZRW01000046.1:0-8775 GCF_003998745.1 Mesorhizobium sp. M7A.F.Ca.US.014.04.1.1
TCGCCGACCGTGCCTATGTGCTGCGCACGGGCCAGGTGGCGCTGTCTGGCCGGTCCGCGGAACTGCGCGACAGCGAACGCGTGGCGCAGGCATATCTCGGGGCGGCAACATGACCCAGCTGGACTATATCCTGCAGCAGATCGTCAATGCGGTGAGCCTCGGCAGCCTCTACGCACTGGTGGCGGTCGGTCTGTCGATCGTCTTCGGCGTCCTCAAGCTCACCAATTTCGCGCATGGCGACGTCATGATGGTAGGTGCCTTCGGGGTTGCCTTGCTGGTCGGCATCGGCGTTCCGTTCCCGGTCGCCGTGATCTGCGGCATCGCCGCAGCCGCCGCCGCCGGCTTCCTCATCGAACGCATCGCCTACCGCCCGATCCGCGACGCGCCCGACGTTGCGCGACTGCTGACCAGCCTCGCCGTCACCTACATCATCGAGAATGTCGGCATCCTGGTGTTCACCTCCTCGCCGCGCAATTTTCCACTCCCCGATATTCTCAACACCTCCTGGGAAATGTCGAACGGCGCCATCACCTTCACCAGCATCAATCTCCTGACCATCGCGCTGACCTTCGTGTCGCTGCTGCTCCTCGGCTGGTTTATCACGCGCACCACGACTGGGCTCGGCATGCGCGCCGCAGCCGAGGACATGTCGGCGGCACACCTTGTCGGTCTGAACGTCAACCGGCTGATCATCGTCGCCTTCATCGTCGCATCCGCCTATGCCGGCCTCGCCGGCATTTTGTGGGCGGCACAGGCCGGCGTGGTGCAGCCGCAGATGGGCTTCACGCCGCTCCTGAAGGCTTTCGTGGCGGCAATCATCGGCGGCTTCGGGTCGATCGCGGGCGCCCTGGTCGGCGGCTACATATTGGGCGCGCTGGAGATATTCATCGTCGCATTCCTGCCGAGCAGCGTCTCGTCCTATCGCGACGCAATCGTCTTCGCCGTGCTGATCGCCTTTCTCCTGGTGCGCCCGGGCGGGCTGCTCCAGCCAAACCGGGAGATAAAGCTGTGAGCCGGGAAGCGCGGATCACACTCCTCGTCCTCGTCGCCGTGGTGGCGGGGGCAGCTGTCGCATTCGGTGCGCCGCACGTGCTGAGCGACTATTTCGTCCGGATTATCCTGCTGATCGCGCTGAATGCAATCCTGGTGCTGGCGCTGTCGCTGAGCAACGGTTTTACGGGCGTGTTTTCGCTCGGCCATGTCGGCTTCATCGGCGCCGGCGCGTATATTTCGGGAATCCTGTCGATCCCGGTGCAGCAGAAGATGGCATTGCTGCCGCATCTGCCGGGGTTTCTGCATGCTTTCAGCCTCCCCTTCCTGCCGGCGACGCTGGTGGCAGGTCTTCTGACGGCATTGCTTGCGGTGGTCGTCGGTTATCCCTTGATGCGCCTGTCGGGCTATTTCGTTTCGGTGGCGACGATGGGATTCTTGATTATCGTCAACGTGGTGCTGATCAATGCGTCGGATTTCACCCGAGGTGCCCGCACGTTTACCGGCGTGCCGCTGGAGACGACGTTGCCCTGGGTGATGGGTTGGCTCGCCATCACGGTGTTCGTTCTGGCGCGCCTGGTTTATTCGCCTTTCGGGCGCGCCATGAAGGCGGTGCGCGACGACACGATCGCGGCCAGCGCTGTCGGAATCGGCGTGCTGCGGACCAGACTGATCGCCTTCGTCATCGGCGCGTTCTTCTCAGGCGTCGGCGGGTCGCTCTATGCGCATTATCTCGGCTCGTTTTCGCCGAACACTTTCTACTTCGCGCTGACGATGAGTCTGATCACAATGCTGGTGCTGGGCGGCATGGGCTCCCTGACCGGCGCGGTGGTCGGCGTCATCTGCGTTTCGCTGTTGTCGGAGATCCTGCGCTCGGTCGAACGCGGCTTCACGATCGGCGATTTCGCGGTGCCGGCCCTGTTTGGCGCCAGCCAGATCGTGCTCGGCTTCATCTTCATTCTAGTCATGATCTTCCGGCCGAAGGGGATCATGGGGGACCGGGAACTTATGTTCGGATCAACCCAAAGATCGGCAACGGTGAACCAGACAGAGGAACGAAAACGATGATCAAACTCACTCGACGCGGTACCATCGGCCTGGGACTGGGCGCATTCTTCGCGCTTGCCTCGGCCAGCACGGCACTTGCTGCCGACACCATCAAGATCGGCTATCCGGCAAACCTGACCGGCATCCAGGCCTCGCTCGACGGTCCGATGCTGAATGGCGCCAAGCTGGCAGCGAGCGAAATCAACGCCGCCGGCGGCGTGCTCGGCCAGCAGATAGAACTGGTGATCTACGATTCCAAGAGCGATTCGACGACGATCTCGACCGTCGCCAGCCAGTTGATCGACAGCGACAAGGTCGTCGGCATCATCGGCTTCGCCGATTCCGACTCGGTGCTGGCCATCGGACCGCAGGTCCAGACGGCGCAGATACCGTTCATAACGCCAGGCGCGACCTCGCCGAAATTGCCTAGCCAGCTCGGCAACGAGATCTTCCTCGCCGCCTTCGGCGACAACGTTCAGGCTGCGGTTGGCGCGGAATTTGCGCTGAACAAGCTGAACGGCAAAACCGCCTACCTGCTGACCGACATCGGCACTGAATACACAACGCTGCTGTCGGACTACTTCGTCACCGCCTACGAGCATGGCGGGGGCAAGATTTTGGAGCGCGACACCTACAAGATCGGCGACAAGACCTTTACCGCGCAGATCGCCAAACTGAAGGCGCTGTCGCCGCAGCCAGACTTCGTCTATGCCTCGTCGAATGCCGAGGAAATCGGCCTGATCTTGAAGCAGATGCGCCAGGCCGGCATCAACCTGCCGGTGGTCGGCGGCGACGGCTACGACACGCCCTTGCTGATCCAGGTCGGCGGCGACGCGGCCAAGGACACCTACTTCACCACCCACGCCTATATCGGTGAGGGCGCCACCCCGAAGGTGCAGGCCTTTATCGACGCCTACACCAAGTCGGTCGGCAATGCCCCGGAGAACGCGTTCGCTGCGCTCGGCTACGACTCGGTCAAGCTGATGGCCGACGCGATCAAGCGTGCCGGTGCGCCGGATCCGGCCAAGATCCGTGACGCGCTGGCCGCTACGTCCGGGCTCGACGGCGTGACCGGCACGATCACCTACCGCCCGGGCATTTCGGTGCCGGACAAGTCGGTCTCGGTCATTGGTGTCAAGGACGGCAAGCTTGTCCTGGCAAGTGAAGCGGCACCGACCTTCGTCGCGGAGCCGTGATCTTGTCCACTCCGGGCTCCCTTTGGGACATCTACAGGTCGCGGCTCTCCGCCGCGACCTTCACCGACCTGACGCATGCGTTTCATCCGGGTCAGCCGCATTTCCCGGCCTTCCCGGACGAGGAGCGCAGTGCGTTGCTCGATTTTTCGAAGGGCGATGCCTTCCAGGTCCACCACTACGCCTTCGTCGGACAGTGGGGCACCCATGTCGATCCGCCGGTGCACTTCATCGACGGCGGCCGCTCGATCGACCAACTGCCGGTGGCGGAGATGCTTCTGCCGCTGGTCATCCTCGACATCAGCGACAGGGTCGCCGCCGATCCCGACGCGACGCCGACGCTCGACGATATTTCGGCCTGGGAGGCGCGGAACGGCCGTATCCCGGAAAAGTGTTTTGTCGCACTTCGCACCGGCTGGTGGCCGCGCTGGCCGGACCCCGTGGCGTTTCGGAACAAGTCGGCCGACGGTATCTCCCATGCGCCTGGTTGGTCGAAGCCGGTGCTGGAGGAGCTTTTGGAACGCCGCGGTGTTGCTGCGATCGGGCACGAGGGCATGGACACTGATCCCGGCCGTGCCACTTCCGCAGGTGACGCAAGCCTGGAATACTATGTGCTGTCGCGCGACTGCTGGCAGATCGAGCTCTTGGCCAATCTCGACAAGGTGCCCGAAGCCGGCGCGTTGATAATGGCAAGCTGGCCAAAGCCAAAGGCCGGATCTGGCTTCCCGGCTCGCGCTGTCGCCATCCATGAAGCGGCCGGCTGAACGCGTGAAGCCGCTGCTGGCGGCGGTCGAGGGGCCGCCGCACAACGATCATCAGACACGGAATTCAGACATGGATATAGATACAGTCCGCGATGCTTTTCCGGCGATGGCGAGAGGTGCCGAGCCGAAGAAGCGGATTTTCTTCGACAATCCCGCGGGAACCCAGATGGCGAGCCGTTCGATCGAGCGTATGACGCGTGTCATGATCGAAACCAACGCCAATCTTGGTGGCTATTTCGAAACCTCACTCGCGGCCCAGGCGATGGTCGACGACGCGCATCAGGCGATGGCCGATTTCTTCAATGCCGCCGACCGGCGTGAGGTGGTGTTCGGCCAGAACATGACAACTCTGACTTTCGCCGTCTCGCGCGCCATCGGCCGCGATCTGAACGCCGGCGACGCCATCGTGCTGACGCGCATGGATCATGACGCCAACGTCGCACCCTGGCTGATGCTGGCGGAGGATCGGGGGCTTGAAGTACGCTGGATCGACCTCGATCCAAAAACCTTCGAACTCGACCTGTCGACGCTGGAGGCGACTATCGACGAGGACGTCAAGCTGGTCGCTGTCGGCTATGCCAGCAACGTTACCGGCACGATCAACGACGTGAAGCGGATCGCGCAGCGCGCCCGCGCGATCGGGGCGCTGAGCTATATCGACGCGGTGCAGTTCGCGCCGCATGGGGTGATCGACGTCCAGGAGATCGGCTGTGATTTCCTGGTTTGCTCGGCCTACAAATTTTTTGGACCGCATCACGGGGTGTTGTGGGGCCGTTTCGATCTGCTGCAGGCGCTGACCGCCTATAAGGTGCGCGCGGCTTCCAATACGCCACCTGGAAAATTCGAGACGGGAACGACAAGCCGCGAGGCGCTTGCCGGGGTGCTTGGCGCCGTCGAGCACTATGCCTGGCTCGGACAGTCCTTCGGCAACGTCCACCCGCAGGCGACGCGGCGGGAGCGAATCGTCGCCGGCATTGAAGTCGCCGACCGTTATGAGCGTGTCCTGACAGCACGGCTGATTGCCGGATTGTCCAGAATTGATGGCGTCTTGATCCAGGGCATATCCGATGTGGCGGCGCTGGCGCGCCGTGTGCCTACCGTGTCGATCACCGTTGACGGAACCGATCCCGCGGACATCGCCAGGGCGATGGCAGAGGAAGGCATCTATCTCTGGCACGGTCACAATTACGGTTTGGAGCCAATCAAGCGGCTGGGGCTTGCGGACCGCAACGGTGTCGTCCGCATCGGGCTGGCTCATTACAACACCGAGGCGGAAGTCGATTTCCTGCTGGCGAAGCTGGCGGACTGGATGAAGACGCGGACCTGACATGCGCGACAGAAACGGAACCCCGAGGATCGGCGTCAAGCTGCGCCATGCCAGACAGGTGCTTGGCCTCAGCCTGGAAGAGCTCGGCGCCCGCATCGGGCTGACAGAGGGTTATCTCTCGAAGATCGAAAACGACCGCGCTACGCCGTCCATGGCGGCTCTGCACCGGCTGGTGCAGGCACTGGGCATCAACATGAACGCGATGTTCGGCACGCTGCAGCACAATGCCTCGGAAGTGTTCGTTTTGCGGCAAAACGAGCGTCCGCACATGGAGACGGGACATCGGCGTTCGGGCAACCATGTCGTGCTCGAGCAATTGGTGCCGTCCGGTCCGGAATATCTGCTGCAGATCAACGTCCACGTGATCGAGGCCGGCGGCGGCAGCCCCGAGTTGATCAGCCACAAGGGACAAGAGTTCGGCTACGTGCTCGAAGGTTCCGTCGAATTGCTGGTCGAGGCGAACGTGGTGGCACTCGAGGCAGGCGACGCGTTCTATTTCAACTCCGAACTCGGCCACGGCTACCGCAATATCGGTTCGACCACGGTCCGCATCCTCTGGGTCAACACGCCGCCGACATTCTGACCGCCTCCAGCGCGGCGCCGGATTTCGAGGGAGTTCTGCAGACGTCGTTCAATGAGCCAACGTCCACAGGACAACAGCCGCCGAGCCCAACCGTCCTGTTTCAATGCCCGAACGCGAGCGGCGGGGCCAGTCGGTCGCGCCGCAGCCAGCGCGCCAGCAGCAGCGCGGCCACCACGGCCAGCCCCGTCGACAGGCCGATCCAGATGCCGACGCCATGCAGGCCGAAATGGAAGGCGAGCAGCACGCCGAGCGGCAGGCCGACGCCCCAATAGCCGATCGCGGCATAGATCATCGGCACCTTGGTGTCGTGCAGGCCGCGCAGCATGCCGGCGGCCACCGCCTGGGCGCCGTCGAAGACCTGGAATAGCGCCGCGAAGACCAGGAACGACACGGCAAGTTCGATCACCCTGGCATTGGCCGGATTGCTCAGATCGATGAAGGCGCTGATCAGCGGATGCGGCCACAGGATCATCACCAGCCCCATCAGCGCCATGAACGAGACGCCGATGACGAAGGCGGTCCAGCCGGCGCGCGACACGCCTTGCGGATTGCCGGCGCCATGCGCAAGGCCGACGCGCACCGTCACCGCCTGGTTGAGGCCAAGCGGCACCATGAAGGAGATCGAGGCGATCTGGATGGCGATCGCGTGCGCGGCCAGCGAATCCGCGTCGATCAGGCCCATCAGCAGGGCGGCCGCATTGAAGATAGTCACCTCGAAGGCGAGAATGCCGGCAATCGGCAGGCCGAGCCGCAACAGGCCCTTGAAGCGTGGCCAGTCCGATCGCCAGAACCGTCCGAACAGACGATAACGGCGGAACTTCTTCTCCAGCATCACCACGGCAGCCAGGCCGATGAACATCAGCGTTGAGGACAGCGAGGTGGCAAGGCCCGACCCGGCAATGCCCATCGACGGCACGCCGAGATTGCCGAACATGAACACCCAGTTGAAGAAGGCATTGCAGGCGACGGCAACAAAGACGATGACCAGCGCCCAGCCCGGCCGCTCCAGCGCCGAGATGAACGAGCGCAGCACGATATAGAAGTAGAAGGGCAGCACCGCCCATTCGAGCCAGCGCAGATAGATGCCGGCCTGATGCGCCAGTGCCGGTTCCTGGCCCATGGCCAGCAGAATGCCTTCGCCGTGCCAAAGCACGAGCCAGATTGGGATCGAGATCAGGATCGCCAGCCACAGGCCCTGGCGCACGGTGCGGCGCAGGTCGCGCACCGAATAGCGGCGGCGGCCAAGCTCGGTGGCGATCATCGGCGATGTCGCCAGCATCAGGCCGAGGCCGAAGATCAGCGGCATGAAATAGAGGTTGGCGCCAAGCGCGCCACTGGCCAGCGTATCCGGCCCCAGCCGGCCCATCATCATGACGTCGGTGGCCGTCATCGCGGTCTGGCCGAGATTGGTCAGCACCATCGGCCAGGCGAGCGCCAGCGTCGCCCTGATTTCCTGACGCCAAAGATTTTCCGGCGCGCGAGCGCCGGCTTCGATCGCAGACATTGTTCCGCTCTTTCCAGATACGGCACGTCGGCATTAAAGCCGGAAGCCGCATTTCAAACGGCAAAACCTTCGGTTTCGCGGCGTTTGCGTCAGCTTCTGGACGAAACGCGACATGAAGGCAAGAGAGGAGGGACGGGAACGGATTGAGCCAGGGACCGGCCCCGGTGCTCTAGCGGATCGCGTCCAGCATCCGCCGCTGGCGGTGCATCTCGAGGAAAACCTTGTAGTCGCGGTCGAAACGCCCTGATGATTTCGGGTTCGACGCGCGCGTCCTGCCGCCTTGCTGCATGGCAAGACAGGCCGCGTTGAGGTCGGGAAACAGCCCGGCCGCGGTGGCGGCGATCATGCCGGTGCCGAGCAGCACCGCCTCGTCGGCCAGCGGCTCGATCACCGTGCAGCCGGTGGCGTCGGCATAGAGCTCCATCAACAGCGGGTTCTTGGTGTGGCCGCCGGTGACATGCAGCGTATCGATCAGATAGCCGTTCTCGTTCAGCGCCTCCAGCACGTGGCGCACGCCGAGCGCGATGCCGACGGCGGTGCGCCAGTAGAGTTTGCACAGGCTGTCGAAGGAGGAGTCCAGCGTCAGCCCGCTGACGACGCCGACGGCATGCGGATCGGCGAGCGGTGAGCGGTTACCATGAAAATCGGGCAGCACATGCAGCCGCGCGGCAAGGTTGTCGCCCTCGGTGGCGCGCAGCTCGGCGACACGCCTGGCGATCTTCGCATGCATGGCGGCATCCGGCTCGCCGCCGGCGCCGTGCCAGCGGATGATGTGGTCGAGCAGGGCGCCGGTCGCCGACTGGCCGCCTTCCGACAGCCACAGCCTGGGCAGCGCCGCGCCGTAATAGGGACCCCAGACGCCGGCGAAGGGCTGCGGATCCGGTGACATCGCCATGACGCAGCTCGACGTGCCGGCGATCAGCGCCAAATGCCGGCCGATGTCCTGTTGGTCGCCGGCAAAGCCGCCGAGCACGCCAAGCGCACCGGCATAGGCATCGATGACGCCGGCGCCGACCCGGCATTTCTCGCTCAGCCCAAGCTCGGCCGCTGCCTGGGCGGTCAGTTGGCCAATATAAGCGCCGACCGGGCTGGCCTTTTCCGGCAAATTGCCGTGCTCGAAAAGATCGCCGAGGCCGACGAGCGCAAAGAAGTCGCGCCGCCAGCCGGCCTCTTCATGCGCCAGATAGGTCCATTTGGCGGTCAGCGTGCATTGCGAGCGGGCCAGCGAACCTGTCGCTTGCCAGGTCAGGAAATCGGTGAGATCGAATAAATAGCCGGCTTCATTCCAGGTCTCCGGCAAATTGCGCTTCAGCCACATCAGCTTCGGTGTCGCCATTTCCGGCGACATGACGCCGCCGACGTAATTC
>NZ_RZRW01000046.1:8785-18111 GCF_003998745.1 Mesorhizobium sp. M7A.F.Ca.US.014.04.1.1
ATTCAGCACGGCGTGGCCGCTTGCCGTGCATTCGTCGGCCTCCGCGATGGCGCGGTGGTCGAGCCAGACCTTGGTGTCCCAGCGCTTGTCGCCCGTGGTCGAGACGCTGAGCTGGCCGCCTTGCCGGTCGCGCACCACCAGCGAACAGGTGGCATCGAAGGAGATGCCGACGACCTCCTCGGCAGCTATGCCGGCCTTTTCGCGGGCAGCGCGCACGGCGGCGCAGACGGCCGACCAGATATCGCGCGAATCATGTTCGGCGTGATCGGGCTTCGGCTGGTTCATGGCGATCGGCCGCTCGGCGCGGCCGAGCAAGGTGCCGTTGGTGTCGAGAATGCCCGCGCGAGCGCTCCCGGTGCCGACATCGACCGCGCAAACGAACTGTTTCGTCAAGATGCTCTGTCTCTCGCTCCCAGGCCTGCAATCAGATCGGGCAATTGCAGCATGTCAGCGAATATAAAGTCCGGTTCACTCGACGCAAGCCGCGCTTTCAAGGTCGGGTTGCCGGCATGCGAGCCGCCGGTGAAGGCAAACACGCGCATCCCCGCCGCCCGCGCGGCAATGATGCCGGCCGGGCTGTCCTCGATGACGAGGCATTTGCGTGGATGGGCCCGCATGCTGGCGGCGGCATGCAGGAACAGGTCCGGCGCGGGCTTTCCCTTGGCCACCATGGTGGCACTGAACAGGTGCGGTTCCATCAGCCCAAGCAATCCGGTGACGTCGAGCGCGTAGCGGATGCGGTCGAGCGTGCCCGAGGACGCGACACAGAACGGCAGCCCAAGCTTCGGCAGCATCTTCTTGACACCGGCGATCGGCTTCAGCTCCTCGCGGAATTTGCGCATCAATTCGACGCGCATCTCGGTCAGGTGCAGGTCGGTGATATCGAGCCCGAAGTCGCGGCCGAGGATCTCGCGCACGCTTTTCATGCTCTTGCCGAGGAAATGCTCGTAGGCGGCATCCTCACTGACGCTGCCGCCGGCAAGCCTGACCATGCCGAGCAGCGCCGAGACGGAGAGCGCCTCGCTGTCGACCAGCACGCCATCGCAGTCGAAAATGACCAGTTCAGGCGTCATGGCCGAGAATGGCTCTCAGAGCTTGCCGGCGAGGTAGCGCGTCAGCGTGGCGCGCGCGCCATTCGCCCACAGCACGTTGAGCGCATGGGCAAAGGCCTCGACAAACGCCGTTGCGCGGCCGACATCGCCATAGATGTCCTCCATGGCGAGCCAGGCGGCGGGAGCGTCCTTTGCTGCCTTTGCCGTCGCCTGCAGCCGGTCCCAACTCGGGTCGTTGGGCTCGATGACGGCGCCGCTGTCCGTCGTGCCGAAGCAGTAGCGGCACCACAATGCCGATTCCAGGGCCAGGCCGGCGACGCTTTTCCCAGCCTTCAGCCGGTCGGCGATGGTCGGGATGATGAACTTCGGCTGGCGGTTGGAGCCGTCGAGGCAGAGCCGGCGCACCGTGTCGCCGATCTTCGGGTTGGAGAAGCGGCTCTCGATGAGCTGGTAATAGTCTTCCAGAACCGTGTCCGGCACCGGCGGCACCGTCGGGATGATTTCGTCCCGTTCGAGCTTGGCCAGAAAACCGCTCACCAGCGGCTCCTGCATCGCCTCATGCACGAAATGGATGTCCATCAGGCCGGCCGGATAGGCGATCGCTGCATGGCCGCCATTGAGGATGCGGATTTTCATCAGTTCATAAGGCGCAACGTCTTTGACGAACTGCACGCCGACCTTTTCCAGCGGCGGCCGGCCATCGGTGAAATGGTCCTCCAGCACCCACTGCCGGAACGGCTCGCAGAACACCGGCCAGTTGTCCTCGAGGCCGAAATCCTTGGCCAGGATGCCGCGCTCGCGGTCGGTGGTGGCCGGCGTGATGCGATCGACCATGCCGTTCGGAAAGGCGACATGCTCGCTGACCCAGTTCGCCAGATCCTCGTCGATCAAACGGGCCAGGCCGATGACGCCATCCGAGGTGACATGGCCATTGTGGGGAATGTTGTCGCACGACATCACGGTGAACGGCACGGTGCCTTCATCGCGGCGGCGCATCAGCCCGGCAAGGATGATGCCGAACACCGTCTTCGGCGTGGCGCCGGCCTGCGCGTCGGCGACGATGTCGGGATGGGTCGGGTTGAACACGACGGAGGCCGGGTCGATGAAATAGCCACCTTCGGTGATGGTCAGCGAAACGATCTTGATCGCCGGGTCGGCAAGCCGTTCGATCACACCGGCCGCATCGCCGGGCATCAGGAAGTCGATCATCGCGCCGGTGACGCGTGCGCTCATATGGCCGCTATCCTGCTCGACCACCGTGGTGAGCCAGTCCTGCTCTTCCAGTTTGCCGCGACCGATCTTTTCGCCGTCGAACACGCCGGCACCGATCAGCGCCCAGTCATGGCCGATGCCCGCATTGAACAGATCGTCGAGATAGACGGCCTGATGCGAGCGGTGGAAATTGCCGACGCCGAAATGCACGATGCCGGCCTTCAGCGTCGCGCGGTCATACTTCGGACCTGCGACGTTGGCGGGCAGCTTGGAGAGGTTAGAGGACGAGAGTTTCACGGTCATCTGTTTTACCCTTTGGCCGGGTTTCGGCCTTCGTTACGCTCCTCTCCCCGTCGGGGAGCGGATAAGGGGTGGCACTTGCTACGCGCCCGCTGAAGTCGGCCTCTGCTCCCCGCGGAGGGACGAGGAGCAGAGGCCGTCCCCCGCCCTCAACTCATCCACTGGCCGCCATCGACATTGTAGGTCTGGGCGACGATGTATTCGGCGTCGCTGCTGGCGAGAAACACAGCCATGCCGGTGAGGTCCTGTGCCGTGCCCATGCGGCCATACGGCACCGCCTCGCCGACCAGTTTCTTCTTCTCGCCCCTCGGCCGGTTCTCATATTTGGCGAACAGCGAATCGACGTGATCCCAGTGCTCGCCGTCGACGACGCCAGGGGCAATCGCGTTGACGTTGATGCGGTGCTTGATCAGGTCGAGCCCCGCCGACTGGGTCAGCGAGATGACGGCGGCCTTGGTGGCGCAATAGACGCCGACCAGCGCCTCGCCGCGCCGTCCGGCCTGGCTCGCCATGTTGATGATCCTGCCGCCCTTGCCTCGCGCGATCATCGAGCGGGCGGCTGCCTGCAGCATGAACAGCGTGCCGGCGACATTGACGGAAAACAACTTGTCGTAGCTTGCCCTGGTGATTTCGACGATCGGCGCCAGGTCGAACAGGGCGGCGTTGTTGATCAGGATATCGAGGCCACCGGTCTTCGTCTCGACGGCTTTCACCGCCGCCTCGATCGAGGCGAGGTCGGTGACGTCGAGCTTGACCGCATAGGCCTTGCCGCCAATCTCGGCGGCGGTCTTCTGCGCCGCCTCGAGATTGATGTCGCCGATGGCGACGGTTGCGCCTTCGCCGGCATAGGCTTCGGCGAAGGCTCTGCCGATGCCGCGGGCCGAACCCGTGATCAGCGCGGATTTGCCGGCCAGTCGCATGTTCAGATTGCCTTTCCGTCGGCGCCAAAGCGATGCAGCTTGGCCTTGTCTGGTGTCAGGTAAATGGTGTCGCCGTGATGGACGCCGAGTTCGCCGTCGGCGCGCACGGTCAGCGGACCGACGCCGTCGGCCTGGACGTGCAGGAAGGTGTCGGAGCCGAGATGCTCGGCGACGCCGACGACTGCCTTCCATTCGCCCGCCCTGGTCGAGATCTCCAGGTGTTCGGGACGGATGCCGATGGTCTTGGCGCCGTTTTTGGCAGCCGGCGCGCCCTCGATCAGGTTCATCTTCGGCGAGCCGATAAAGCTGGCGACGAACAGGTTCTTCGGCGTCTTGTAGAGCTCCATCGGCGAGCCGACCTGCTCGATGTTGCCGGCGTTCAGCACGACGATCTTGTCGGCCATGGTCATCGCTTCAACCTGATCGTGGGTAACGTAGATCATGGTGGTTTTGAGCTGATGGTGCAGCTCGCTGATCTCCAGCCGCATGGTGCCGCGCAGTGCCGCATCGAGATTGGACAGCGGTTCGTCGAACAGGAAGGCGGTCGGCTGACGCACGATGGCGCGGCCGATCGCGACGCGCTGGCGCTGGCCGCCTGAAAGCTGGCCGGGCCGGCGTTCGAGATAGTTGGTCAGGTTGAGCACGCGCGCCGCGTCTCCCACCTTCTTGTCGATGGTCGCCTTGTCCTCACCGGCCATCTTCAGCGGGAAGCCGATGTTCTTGGCCACCGTCATGTGCGGATAGAGCGCGTAAGACTGGAACACCATGGCGAGCTTGCGCTTGGCCGGTGCCTCGCCGGTGACGTCGCGGCCGTCGATGTTGATGGAGCCGCCGCTGGTGTCCTCGAGCCCGGCGATCAGGCGCAGCAGCGTTGACTTGCCGCAACCCGACGGGCCGACAAAGACGACGAACTCGCCATTCTCGATCACCAGGTCGAGACCGGGGATGATGGACGTCGCTCCGAAGGATTTCGAGACGTTCTTGAGCGTGATGTTTCCCATGGTTTCCTCCCCGAGGGGTTATTTCTGCCGATTGCTTCGGGCAATTCCGTTATTTCACCGCACCAAATGTCAGGCCGCGCACCAGCTGCTTCTGGCTGAACCAGCCCATGATCAGGATCGGCGCGATGGCCAGCGTCGAGGCGGCCGAAAGCTTCGCCCAGAACAGGCCTTGCGGGCTTGAGAACGAGCTGATGAAGGCGGTCAGGGGTGCGGCTTCCGTCGTCGTCAGCCGGATCGTCCAGAACGCCTCGTTCCAGGCCAGGATGATGTTGAGCAGCATTGTCGAGGCGATGCCCGGCACCGCCATCGGCGTCAGCACATAGACGATCTCGTTCCACAGCGATGCGCCGTCCATGCGCGCCGCTTCCAGGATCTCGCCAGGGATTTCGCGGAAATAGGTGTAGAGCATCCACACCACGATCGGCAGGTTGATCAGCATCAGCATGATCATGAGGCCGATGCGGCTGCCGAGCAGGCCTGTGTCGCGGAAGATCAGGTAGATCGGGAACAGCACCGCGACCGCCGGCATCATCTTGGTGGACAGCATCCACATCAAGATGTCCTTGGTCCGCTTGGTCGGCGAGAAGGCCATCGACCATGCCGCCGGTATGGCGACCAGCAGGGCCAGGATGGTCGAGCCGACCGAGAGCAGCACCGAGTTGAAGAAGAACTTGAAGTAGCCGCTCTGTGCCTGGACCTCGGTATAGCTCTCGAACGTTCCCGACGGGATGATGCTGAAGCCCTGGATGGCTTCCTGCTCCGACTTGAACGAGGTGATGATCGTGTAGAGGATCGGGAAGAAGATCAGCAGGGCGACGATCCAGGCGGCAACCGTCGCGATCGTCTTGTGCCGGGTGGTGACTGAGCGTGCCATCGTAGCCTCCCTTACTTGTCCAGGTTCTTGCCGACGGCGCGCATGGCGAAGAAGGCAACGATATTGGCGAGAATGACGGCGATCACACCGCCGGCGGATGCCTGGCCGATTTTGAACTCCAGCAACGCCTTCTGGTAGACGAGGAAGGGCAGGTTGGTGGAGGCGTATCCCGGGCCGCCATTGGTGGTGACGAGGATCTCGGCATAGACCGAGAGAAGGAAGATCGTCTGGATCAGGATGACGACCGTGATGGCGCGCGACATGTGCGGCAGCGTCAGATAGATGAAGCGGCTGATGAACCCGGCGCCGTCCATCTCGGCGGCTTCCTTCTGCTCGCCGTCGAGCGACTGCAGCGCGGTCAGAAGAATGAGCGTCGCGAAGGGCAGCCACTGCCAGGCGACGATGATGATGATCGCCAGCATCGGATGTTGCCCGAACCAGTCGATCGGCTGGGCCCCGAAGAAGCGGGCTATGTCGGCGAACACCCCGTATGGCGGGTGCATGATCATGTTCTTCCAGACCAATGCGGCCACCGGCGGCATGACGAAGAACGGCGAGATGACGAGGATGCGCACGATGCCCTGGCCCCACATCGGCTGGTCGATCAGCAGCGCCAGAAGGATACCGCCGATCACCGTGATCAGGAGCACGCTGACCACCAAGGTGAGCGTGTTGAGGATCGACTGCAGGAAGGCCGGGTTGGAATAGAACAGCGCGTAATTCGAGAAGCCGACGAAGCCGTCGCGGATCGGATTGAGCGGGTTGTACTGCTGGAAGGAGAACCAGATGGTGATGACCAGCGGCACGATCATCCAGACGAACAGCAGCACCACGGATGGCGCCATCATGAAACGGGCAAGCGAACGGGTCTGCTGAGTAGCCATGACGGTCACCCTTCACTGGTCAGACGGAATTTTCAAAGGCGTTAAAGGCGGCCGCCCGAACTGGGAACTCGGGCGGCCGTTGCCGGTCAAGGAGGCGACCGGCAGTCGGCACCGGGAGGAGCCTTACTTGATGTATCCGCCCTCGGTCATTGCCGCGGTGGCAGCGTCCTGGGCCTGCTTCAGCGCGTCGTCGACGCTCGACTGGCCGGCAAGCGCCGCCGAGAAGAGCTGGCCGACCGTGGTGCCAAGGCCCTGGAACTCAGGGATGGCGACGAACTGGACGCCGACATAGGGCACCGGCTTGACCGTCGGATGCGTCGGATCGGCGGCGTTGATGGAGTCCAGCGTCATCTTGGCGAACGGAGCGGCCTTCTGGTACTCGGCATTGGCGTAGAGCGAGGAGCGCGTGCCCGGAGGAACGTTGGCCCAGCCTTCCTTCGAAGCGACGAGCTCCGCATAGTGCTTGCTGGTCGCCCAGGAGACGAACTTCTCGGCGGCATCCGCTTTCTGCGTGCCGGCGGGGATGGCCAGCGACCAGGCCCACAGCCAGTTGCCGCGCTTGCCCAGGCCATTGTCGGGCGCCAGCGCATAGCCGACCTTATCGGCGACGGTCGAGTTCTTCGGGTCCGAAACGAAGGACGCGGCGACCGTGGCGTCGATCCACATGCCGCATTTGCCCTGCTGGAACAGCGCCAGGTTTTCGTTGAAGCCGTTGGAGGAAGCCCCCTCGGGGCCGTCGGCCTTCATCAGGTCGACATAGAACTGCAACGTGTTCTTCCATTCCGGCTGATCGAACTGCGGCTTCCAGTTCTCGTCGAACCAGCGGGCGCCGAAGGAGTTCGACATGGCGGTCAGGAAAGCCATGTTCTCGCCCCAGCCGGCCTTGCCGCGCAGGCACACGCCGTTCACGCCATTGGCGCGGTCGGTCATCTTGTCGGCGGCCTGCTTGATGAAGTCCCAGGTCGGCGCGTCGGGCATCTTCAGCCCGGCCTTGTCCATCAGGTCCTTGCGGTACATGACGAAGGAGCTTTCGCCGTAGAAGGGCGCGGCATAAAGCTTGCCGTCGACCGAAAGGCCGCCAGCAATGGCCGGGATGATGTCCTTGGCGTCGTAGTCGTCGCCGAGCTTGTCGAGCGGCAAAAGCCAGCTCTGCTTGGCCCAGATCGGAACCTCATAGGTGCCGATGGTCATCACGTCGTACTGGCCGCCCTTGGTGGCGATGTCGGTGGTGACGCGCTCGCGCAGCACATTCTCTTCGAGCGTAACCCAGTTGAGCTGGATGTCGGGGTTCGCCTTGGTGAAGTCCTCGGTCAGCTTTTGCATGCGGACCATATCGCCATTGTTGACGGTGGCGATGGTGATGGATTCGGCGTGTGCGGCGAACGCAAGCGTGCTGGCCGACAACAAGCCCAGGGTGAGCGTGCGAAGTTTCATCAAATTCCTCCCTTGAACCAAGATGAGCATTTGCCTTGGCTTTGGGCAATTACTCACTTGGCGTGAATTATGTCAAGTCGGATTCGATGCTGCAGCGCAGCACCCGGGCGACACCGCAGGCCGGGACGAGCGGAAATTGCCAGGACGAAGAGCGTCCCGGCCGGATACAGTGCGGCAACAGCGGATGGATCTGCGAGACCAGGTGCAGCCCGCAAGCTTGCCGGTCAGCAGGCGATCTCGGCCAGCAGCCAGTCGCGGAAGGCACGGATCTTCGGCACGTTGCGGCGCGCTTCGGGGTAGACCAGCCAAAAGGCATGGCCGTCGTCGCCAACCAGATCGAAAGGCTGGATCAGGCGCCCACCGGCAAGTTCCGCCTTGAACAGCGCCCTGGTCAGGATCGCGACGCCATGACCGGCGATCGCCGCGTTGGCCTCATAGGCCTGCGCGCCCATGCTGCTGCCGGGCCGTTTGGCGAGATCGTGCGAGTGCACGCCGGCAGCCTCGAACCATTGCGTCCACCAGATGTCGCCGGGATCGAGGATCGGCAGCCGCAACAGGTCCGCCGGTTCCCTGACGCCGCCGATGCTTGCCGCGAGCTTCGGGCTCAGCATCGGCGTGAAATCGGCATCGAGCAGCTTGTAGGCTTCCAGCCCCGGCCATTTGCCGCCGCCCGACCGGATGGCGAGGTCGACATCCTCGCGGGCGAAATCCGTCAGCCGGCTCGATGTTTCGAGCCGCACGGCAAGGGAGGGATGAGCGATCTGGAATGAGCCCAGATGGTGCGCCAGCCAGTTCGAGGCAAAGGTCAGCACCGTCGTGACGCACAGCAATCCGTCGGCGCCGCCACGCGCCGCCGCATAGGCCTGGCCGAGAATGGCGAAGGCCTCGCTGACCGCTGGCGCAAGGCGCTGTCCAGCCTCGGTGAGTGCGATCTGGCGCGGCCGGCGCAGGAACAGCGGCGCGCCGACCCGTTCCTCCAGCACCTTGATCTGATAGCTGACCGCCGCTTGCGTCATGGCAAGTTCCTCGGCCGCCTTGGTGAAGGAAAGATGCCGCGCCACCGCTTCGAACACCCGGATCGCCTGCAGCGGCGGAAGCTGTGAAACCTGCCGAGAGCTGAGGTCCGGCATAAAGCCTCCTTATGGGTCCTTATCGACGTTCGATTGGCAAAGGCCGCCGTCAAGACCGACATTTCCAGTCAACCCGTCATTCGGGTTCAGGATAGCGAAGGTTGACGATCATGACCATGGCGCAGCAAAAATGCACTTCCGCACCCGATCATCGCTGGTTTTCGTGGCTGACGGATGGATTCGGCTGGTTCGCAGCCAAAAAACGGGCACATCTCGACATCAGGGACCTGTCGCCGCATCTGCAGCGCGATCTCGGTTTTCTCGATGGCAACGACCATTTCGGGCGGCACAGCTAGCGCGGTTGGTTTTATCGCAAATCAGTTGTGCTTCCGGTCAGATGCTGGCGAGCAGCGCGGCGGCGGTCCGTTCATCGGTGATGAGGCCGTTGATCAGCCGCCGGTTCGCGGCCGCCAGAATGCCCGGCAGCTTTCGTTCTCCCATCGCCAGTGCGATGACCAGCGATTTCTCGCGTGACGGCAGCGACGCCGACGACACCCGGTCGTTGGTGATGCCCTCGAT
>NZ_RZRW01000461.1:0-4574 GCF_003998745.1 Mesorhizobium sp. M7A.F.Ca.US.014.04.1.1
GCTCGCAACCGCGACATCAATTCCGGCCCCTATGACGACTTCATCCAGCCCGATGCCGCGATCAACCGCGGCAATTCCGGCGGACCGCTGTTCAACAGCGCGGGCGAAGTCATCGGCATCAACACGGCGATCATCTCGCCATCCGGCGGCTCGATCGGCATCGGCTTCTCCATCCCGTCGCAGCTCGCGTCCGGTGTCGTCGACCAGTTGCGCCAGTTCGGCGAGACGCGGCGCGGCTGGCTCGGCGTGCGCATCCAGCCGGTGACCGACGACATCGCCGAAAGCCTCGGCATGGCGACCGCAAAGGGTGCGCTGGTTGCCGGCGTGATCAAGGGCGGCCCGGTCGACAATGGCACGATCCAGGCCGGCGACGTCATCATCAAGTTCGACGGCAAGGATATCCATGAGATGCGCGACCTGCCACGTGTCGTCGCCGAAAGCCCTGTCGGCAAGGCGGTCGACGTGCTGATCGTGCGCAAGGGCGTTGAACAGACGGTGAAAGTGACCCTCGGCCGGCTCGAGGATGGCGAGAAGGCCGCCAACGCCGAGGAGGGCAACACCGATCAGGACAAGGGCGACAAGGCTCCGGCCGTTTCCACTGCTTCGGTGCTCGGCATGACGGTCGGCGAACTGAACGACGAGACACGCAAGAAGTTCAGCATTGCGGCCGATGTTTCGGGCGTCGTCATCACCGACGTCACCAAGGACTCGGCCGCCGCCGAACGCGGCATCCAGCCCGGCGAGGTGATCACCGAGATCGCACAGGAATCGGTTGCTACCCCCAAGGACGTCATGGACCGGATCGGCGCCTTGAAGGAACAGGGGCGCAAGAATGCGCTCTTGATGCTGGCCTCGAAGACCGGCGAGCTCAGGTTCGTGACGATCAGGATGGACTGAGGTCCGGAAGATCGACAACACGACAACACTGAAAAAAGGGCGGCTAGCGAGCTGCCCTTTTTCTTGCCTGCCAGTCCTGGCGCGACAGTCTGTAGAGGACATGCCGTTTGAGATGCGGATGGCTGTCGGGAATGCTGGGGTGGTCGAAATCGGCGGATGGATCCGCGCTCATGCCGAGGCGTTGCATGACGGCGGTGGAGCGGCGGTTGGCCGCGACGGCGAATGACACGATTTCATCGAGGCCAAGCGTCTCGAAGCCGTAGGCCAGCCACGCATCGGCTGCCTCGGTGACATAGCCTTTGCCCCAGAACTCAGGTGCCAGCCGCCAGCCGATCTCGATGGTGCCGGCTGGCAGGGATGGCACATGATCGGTGTCGAGGAGACCGATGAAGCCGATGCATTCACCGGTGGCGGTGATCTCGGCGGCAGCAAAACCGTATCCGTCCTTCGTGGTCCAGGCCCGGAGCTCGTCCATCTTGGCATCCGCCTGGGCGCGGTCACGGCGGAATGGAAAGAACTCCATCACCCGGTCGTCGGAGTTGATGCGGTGGAACAGGTCGCGGTCGCGATCCTCCCAGTTGCGCAGGATCAGGCGCTCGGTACGCATTGGTTTCATTGCACAAAGTCCTCCTGCCTGTAGCCCTGAATATAGAGCAGCGCGGTCAGGTCGCCATGATCGATGCGGACCTTGGCCTGTGCCGCCACCGTCGGCTTAGCGTGAAGCGCGACACCGGTACCGGCAAGGCGGATCATGTCGAGATCATTGGCGCCGTCACCGACGGCAATGGCGTCGGCGGGCGTCAGGCCGAGGCGCGCTGAAATTTCGATCAGCGCGTCGGCCTTGGCGGCGCGGCCGAGGATCGGTTCGCCGACCAGGCCGGTGAAGCGCCCGTCCTGCTCGAGCAGGCGATTGGCGCGGTTCTCCTGGAAGCCGAGCATTGCGGCGATTCGCGTCGTGAACACCTCGAACCCGCCAGACACGAGTGCCGTCCAGGCACCGTTGGCGCGCATGGTCCGGACCAGAACACGGCCGCCCGAGGCCAGCGTCAGGCGATTGGCGACGATGCGATCGACCACGGTGGCGTCGAGGCCCTTCAGCAACGCCACCCGCTCGCGCAAAGCCGGTTCGAAGGCGATCTCGCCATTCATGGATCGCGCGGTAATCGTGGCAACATGATCCTTGACGCCGATCTCGTCGGCCAGCTCGTCGATGCATTCCTGGTCGATCATGGTCGAATCCATGTCGGCGATCAGGATTTTCTTGCGGCGGGTTTCTGCTTCTTGGACGATCACGTCGACCGACTCGCTGGCGAGTGCCGTGCGCAAGACGGCACTCGTAGCGGCCGCGTCGGCTGCCTCAGGCAGGACGAGATCGCAGGCGATACCTTCGGCCAGCCAGACAACAGCGCTTGCGCCGACCGACCGTGAGGCCATATTCGCAAGCGACAGCGACAAAGCGCGCTCAATGGGACGGGAAACAAGCGTGGCGATGAGCGGCATGGAACATTCCGGCGGGCAGGCGGGCAAGGGCCGCGTGAAGAACGCGATCCTGATAGCCGGGCCGACCGCCAGCGGCAAGTCGGCGCTTGCGCTCGATCTGGCCGAGCGCAGGGGTGGCGTGATCGTCAATACGGATTCCATGCAGGGCTATTCGGTGCTCGACGTGCTGACCGCCCGGCCGGAGGCGGCCGACCTCGCCCGCGCACCGCATTTCCTCTACGGCCATGTCCATCCGGCGACACCCTATTCCACCGGCGCCTGGCTGCGCGACGTGATGAAACTGATCGACGACGGCACATTCTCCGAACGGACAGCGATTTTTGTCGGCGGCACCGGGCTCTATTTTCGCGCATTAGCCGAGGGCATTTCGGAAATGCCCGACATTCCGCAACGGGTCCGCGACCGTTGGCGCTATGAATTGAAGGAGCAGGGCGCCGTCAAGCTGCACAGCCTGCTGCTGCGCGAGGATTCGGCGGCCGCCATGATGCTCAAGCCAACCGACAGCCAGCGCATCGTGCGGGCATTGGAGGTTCTCGATGCGTCTGGCCGTTCGATCCTGGAATGGCAGGCAGAGCGCGGCCAGCCGCTCATCGACAGGCAAAGCGCGCGTTTCCTGGTGATCGAGCCGGATCGGGCGGCGTTGGTCGGACGCATCGACAAACGCTTCGACCAAATGCTGGACAAGGGCGCGCTGGACGAGGTCAAGCGGCTTGCGGCACTTGGCCTCGATCCCGAATTGCCGGCGATGAAAGCGATCGGCGTTCGCGAACTGCAGGCGGCGATGGCCGGAGGGATTGGCTTTCCCGAGGCAATCGAACGCGCCAAGATCGCGACCAGGCAATATTCCAAGCGGCAAACCACCTGGTTCAGGCATCAATTGGGGCCGGAATGGCTGAGGTTGCACCCCGGTGATGATCTGGAAACCACGATCTCAGCGCTTGCTTCCGATGCAACCTGAAAAGTTTACCTGCAAGGAAAGGTTCCCGTTGTGGTTGTCCAAATTAACCCTCCGTAAGCCCGCCCATGCCATAAGGTCGATGGGCACTTTTCCAACGGGGAGCAGATGCGTTTCCACAAGGCGGAATCAGCGTTTTTCGTCTTTATATTCGTGATCCTGGCCGCCGGCCTGGTGACGCTGCATGCTTATGGACTTCTGCAGTCCTTCGCCGACGAGTTGCATACGGCTTCGGGTCTGGACAAGGTCATCTATCTCAACAAGCTCTTGTTCGCGACCGGCGTGCTCCTGGCCACCGCGCTGTTCTTCGGCATTTTCTTCATCTATCCGCTGATTCGAAAACAGGCGACGGAGGAGGGCAAGCTGCGCGCCATGACGGTCTCGCTCAGCGCGCGGTCGGAAACACTCGAGCATGCGGCGCTGACCGACGGCCTGACCGGCATGCAGAACCGGCGCTATTTCGATGATGCGCTGAAGGAGTATCTCGAGGAGTTCCGGCGCATCGAAAAGCCTGTCGGGCTGATGATCCTCGATCTCGACCATTTCAAGCAGGTCAACGACACCCATGGCCATGACGTCGGCGACGAAGTGCTCAAGGCCGTCGCAAGCTGTCTCAAGGATATGACGCGCTACCACGATGTGGTGGCGCGATTGGGCGGCGAGGAGTTCGCCGTGGTCACGCCCAACATGGACGCCGAGCTTCTGGGCAAGTTTGCCGAGCGCATCCGCAAGGCGATCGCCAACATGTCGGTGCTGTCGGGCAATGTCCGCCTCAAGATCACCACCAGCGTCGGGCTAGCCGTCTGGGACCGCAAGGAAACAGCGGAAGAGTTCTATCGCCGCGCCGACCGCCAGCTTTACGAGGCGAAGAGGCAAGGCCGCAACCGCGTCTGCGCCTAAAATCCCGTCCCTGAATTCGTGAGGCTGGCCGTCTGGCGCCGTTTTCTGCGCTTCCGATGCTCACGGACTCAAATGTCCGCTCCGCTTCGGTTCTCGAAAACAGCACCACCCGACTCAGCCTGACGAATTCCCTGACGGGATTTACCCAAGCGGTCCAGGCAGGGCGCGAGCTTAGCGCGGCTTCTCAATCGGCCGGCAGAACAGCCGGGTCGCAAGCTCAATCGTTTTGCGGGCGCAGGCCGAAGGTTGCGGGCTTGAGGCCGTAGCGCATGTCGAAATCGTCGTCCGATGGCGGGCGTGCGGCGGGTGGCTTGCGGTAGAC
>NZ_RZRW01000462.1:0-4558 GCF_003998745.1 Mesorhizobium sp. M7A.F.Ca.US.014.04.1.1
CCCGAGCTTGGCCATGTCCAGCTTCCCCGACCTTCCGGCACCCTAGGCAGACTAGCATTCCCAGGAACACCAAGGCCCTTAAACGTTCGAGGTAGGTACGCTGTCCGACGTCGCCAATCCTGATGATTGCCACTTAGCCGAATGACCCGATGGCCATGGTGACCTGGCGTCTTGACGGTTCCACACTGAAAGTTCCAAGGGGTGGACGACATGGCGCGACGTTGGACGATCAATGGGCGGTTTCTTTCGCAGCCGACAACAGGCGTTCAGCGTTACGCGCGCGAGGTCGTGCGCGCTCTCGACACCTTGTTGGCCGAGCAGAACCCGCTGACCCGCGGCCTCGAGCTTGCACTGCTCCACCCTCCAGGGTCCGGAGACTTCCCCCTGGCTTGCATCGAGCGTCGAGAGATCGGCGGCATGAACGGGCATGCCTGGGAACAGGTGCAGCTCCCCTCATCCCTGGATGGCAGCGGACTGCTCAGCCTCTGCAACACAGGGCCGCTGCTTTCCCGCAAGCATATCGTCTGCGTCCATGATGCAAACGTCTGGAATGCCCCGCAGAGCTATTCATTTGCCTTTAGACTTCTTTACAGGAATCTGTTGCCCGCCCTCGGCAAGACGGCGTGCGGTATTTCGACCGTTTCCAACTACTCCTTGGATGAACTGGTTCGCCGCGACGTCATCCCGGCAGAGCGGGCTTTCGTGGCGCCGAACGGCCATGAGCATGCCTTGCGGTGGGAGCCTGAACACTCAGCACAGACGCGGCTGGCGGCCTCGCGGGAAACCGTTGTCCTGATCGGCAGTACCGCACCTCACAAGAATCTGGATCTCCTCCTGAACATGGCTGATCGTCTTGGCGAAGCCGGACTCAGAATCGCGATTGTCGGCATGTCGGATTCGCGCGTCTTTAGGTCAGGATCCGCCAGGACCGAAGCGCGAAACATCCACTGGCTCGGCCGCATTTCGGATGGCGAGTTGGCGGCCCTCCTCGGGGGCTCGCTATGCCTGGCTGTCCCCTCGCTCACGGAGGGCTTCGGTCTCCCAGCCCTCGAGGCGATGGCCGTCGGCTGTCCTGTCGTGGTTTCAGACCGCGCCAGCCTGCCTGAAGTCTGCGGCAATGCAGCGCTGTTTGCATCCCCAGACGACCAGGACGCATGGTTCGACAGTTTCGTGCAGCTTCGCACTTCTCAGGCCCTGCGCGCTCAGATGATGGGCAAGGGAAAGGCGAGAGCCGCGGAATACAGCTGGAGGGCGACGGGCCTGCGTTATCTCCAGGCGATGGCGGCCGCAGACGGCGTCGATACGGAAACGAAGATCGTCAGGGCTCCCGAATTCACATGATCTCGTGAAGTGCCTGGACGGCGTCTAGCGATTCCAGGATCGCGCGGTCGAAGTTCTCTTCTGAAAAACGTCCTGCATTTCTGGCGCAAGCGCGCGGCGCAATGGCATGGCTATTCTCTTCGAACCGTTCCACTGCCTGCTTGAGGTGATCGACCGTTTGAGCCTTGAACAGCACTCCTGTCGGCTCGGAGGATGATCCTAGCCGCTGTACGATGTCGACGGCGCCGCCGCGACCGAACGCGACCAGCGGCGTCCCGCAGGCCTGTGCCTCGGCCAGCGCTATGCCGAAATCCTCGCAGCCCGCAAACACCATCGCCTTCGCCCGCGCCAGCGTGTCCACATAGTCTTTCCGGGGCAGGTAGCCCGAGAAGGTGACGTTGGGACCGGCAAGCGCCCGCAAGCAGGCTGATTGCTGCCCTTCGCCAACGATGACCAGTCGCCGCGACGGCATTTCGTTGAAGGCCCGGATGACAAGGTCGGTGCGCTTGTAGGGGGCGAGGAAGGACGCTGAAACGTAGTAATCGTCCTTATCCTCCACACAAGGCAATTCGCCCAGTGTGACCGGGGGGAAAACGACGCGCGCCTGGCGCCCGTAAATGTGCTGGATACGGGAGCGGACATAATTCGAGTTCGCCAGCATCAGGTCCGGACCGTGCGCGGTTCTCGTATCCCATGTCCTCAGGCGATGGAGCATGTAGCGATAGAGCATTCCCTTGGGGCCGAAACCAAGCCGTCCCTGCTGAAGATAGGAAAATTGTTCATCCCAGGCGTAGCGGACGGGACTGTGCACATAACACAGATGCGGCTGGTCCGGCCTGGTGATGACGCCGCGCGAGAAGGCGGCCGACGACGAGATCACCGCGTCGTAGCCCGTCACGTCGAATTGCTCGATCAGAAAGGGACAGAAAAAGAAGAGGGATCGATAGAATTTATGGACCATCGGTATCCGGTTGGCCGCAGACGTATGGAATTCCACGTCGTGGAAATATTGCTCCTTCACCTCTTGTGGCAGGAAATCGAAAAGCGTGAAGACCTCGGCGTTGGGGAACTGCTTGCAGATTTGCGCAAGAACCCTTTCCCCTCCCCGGAAATTCGGGCACCAGTCATGAACGATCGCTATCCTGGCATTGCTGTCGAAGCCGGGCCCCGGCGCGGCCGGCAATTCTTCGATGGATACATCGATCTTGGCAGCGACGGCCAAATCGGAAGAGCGTTCGTGGAGCATGGTTCCCCCTAGCCTCATAAGGCTGGCAGTCTCCATTCCATGTCGTTGCTCCGGCAAGCTGTCCGATCGGCTACACACCGCTACGGGCGCATGGCCATCTAATACTTGCGGATGTGGTCCGTCACCGGGATACTCCGAAAGCCTGTGTCCGGCGGTAGGCCAGGCTCCTCCCGTCTCCTTTTATGCAGGCTGTGTCGGTCCACTCGTCGGTCTAGGTTTCGGCGGAACCGAAGCTGGATCGAGCATGAGACTCATAGTGATCATCCCGACGCTTGGCCGCAGCGGACAGGTCGGGCGTTTGCTTGGATATTTGGGCGGCCAGACGAGGCTTCCTGATGAGGTCATAGTGTCGGCGCCCGACGCCTCGCATGTCGACCTGCCGGAAAGCTGTCCTTTCCAGGTGTCACTCGTTTTCGGACCGAAAGGACTGGCTGCCCAGCGGAACAGGGCTCTCGTACCTTCCCTGGGGCGCTTCGACATCATCACATTCTTCGACGATGATTTCGTTCCGTCCGCCGAATATCTGCAGCAGGTCGAGAAAGCTTTCGTGGAAAATGACGGATGGGCGGTGGTGATGGGCACGGTCGTCAGGGACGGTGCCACGAATGCTGGCCTCACCTGGGAAAATGCCGAAGCCGCCTTGCGGGAAAACGAGGGCAAAAAACATGATGGACCGCCGGTGGTCGACCATGTCGGAGCATACGGATGCAACATGTCCTTGCGTTCCTCGCTTGTGGGCGACTTGCGCTTCGACGAGCGCCTCGTCTTGTACGGCTGGCAGGAAGACATCGACTTCACCAGCCAAATGAGATCCAAAGGCCGCGTGGTCTGCGTGACCGCGATCACGGGCGTCCATCTCGGTATCAAGACAGGGCGGGTCAGCGGCGAGCGGTTCGGCTACTCCCAGGTTGCGAATGCGATCTATCTGATCAGGAAGGGCTCCGTTCCGGCCTCTTTCGCTCTTCCGCTGATGTTCAGGAATATCGCCGCGAATCTCGCAAAGAGCCTGCGGCCTGAGCCGTATATCGATCGCAGGGGCAGGCTCAGGGGTAACATGCTGGCGATCCGGCACATCGCCATGGGACGAATCGAACCCGAATACATCCTGAAAATCTGAAGGTGGGAAGACAATGCGGAAATGGCTTGTGACAGTGGCGGCGGCTTCATTGGCGGCGGCTGCCTGCCCCTTGCCGACGGTGGCTGCCGAGTACCTCCTCGGACCTCAGGACAAGGTCAGGCTCAAGGTCTACGAATGGCGCGCATCACGCGACGTGATCTTCGAATGGACGGCTCTCAACGACAGTTTCGTCGTCGGTGCCGACGGCACGCTCTTCCTTCCATTTGTCGGCCAGATACGCGCGCAGGGCACCGCCCCCGGCGACCTCGCCCGCGCGATCGGCGACCGCCTGATGCAGCACATGGGCCTCGGCCGCCAGCCGGATGTCGCTGTCGAGATTGTCCAGTACAGGCCGTTCTACATTGTCGGCTACGTCACGCAGCCAGGCGAGTTCCCCTACAGGCCCGGGCTGACGGTGCTGCAGGCGCTGGGAATCGCCGGCGGCCTGCGAACACGCGAGGAAGACATGTCGAGGCTCGAGCGTGAAGTCATCGTGGGTCAGGGCGATGTGGGTTTGTTGGCGCTGAGCAACGTCAGTCTGCTCGCTCGCAAAGCACGGCTGGAATCAGAACTAGCTGGCAGCGACGACATCGCCTTCCCTGCGCAACTGAAGGACAGAGCTTCGAACGAGACGGTCGCGGTGGCGATGGAGCAGGAGCGCAAGATCTTCGCCGTCCGCAAGGACGCCATGGCGACGCAACTCCGTGCCCTGCGCGAACTCAAGGATTTCCTCGAAAAGGAACTGACCTCGCTCGGCCAGCAGATGGCCTTCCACGACCAACAGATCGAACTTATCCAGAAGGAACTCGCGGGTGTTTCGGCCCTTGTCCAGAAGGGGCTGGCGGATAGACCCGGGGGATTCTCTCTTCACGGGA
>NZ_RZRW01000463.1:0-4544 GCF_003998745.1 Mesorhizobium sp. M7A.F.Ca.US.014.04.1.1
TTGCCACCAGGCCTTCGTCATAGCCGGGCGTGCCTTTCAGCTCGACGACCAGTGGCACGCGGCCATCGACCAGGTCGAGCGCTTCCTGCAGCGTCGGCACATGGTCCGCCGTGCCACCGACCCTGAGCGCCGCGAGTTCAGCTGCGGTACGCTGCCAGACGAAACCATCCTGGCCGGTCAGGCGCTTGAGATCGCCGTCATGGATGATGACGGGAACGCGGTCGGACGACAGGTGCACGTCGCATTCGATGGCGTAGCCGCGTTCGGCGGCTGCGGCAAAGGCCGACAGCGTGTTTTCCCAGCGCGTCTTGTTCATGTCGTGGAAGCCGCGGTGGGCAACGGGCCGGGCGGTCAGCCAGGATAGCTCGGTCATATCTGTACCCTGGCTCATGCGACTTCGAAGATGGCTTCGATTTCCACTGCGGCATTAAGCGGCAGGCAGGCCGTGCCGACGGCGGAGCGTGCATGCTTGCCGCGCTCGCCAAGGGCGGCGACCAGGAAATCGGAGGCGCCGTTGGCAACCAGATGCTGCTCGACGAACTCGGGTGTCGAGGCGACGAAAACGGTGATCTTCACCAGGCGGCTGATCTTCTCGAGGTCGCCGAGTGCTGCCTTGGCCTGCGCCAGGATGTTGATCGCGCAGTATTTTGCCGCATCCTTGCCGCCTGCGGTATCGAGATCGCGGCCCAACAGCCCGCTCGCCTGCAGCTTGCCGTCCTTAAGCGGCAATTGCCCGGCAGTGAACAGCAAATGGCCGGTCCTGCAATAGGGCACGTAGTTGGCGGCGGGCGCGGCGGCGACGGGAAGCGTCACACCCAGATCGCTTAGCCGCTTTTCGATTGTTTCACTCATGGTATTTCCCTATTGCTTGGTGACGCCGCGCCGGCCGGGCCGAAATTGCTATTTTTGCCTCGCTTCCGCCACGACTTTTTTTAAGCTGGACCATCTTTCCCTGCGGCCTGCCATCAGTCGCGACGATCGGAGTACCTCATGCGCGCAACGCGCCTCGCATTCCATGCCGTCCTGTTGTCGGGGATATTCTCGATAGGCCCTGTCTTCGCAGCGCCGGCGCTGCAAGCCCACCGCGCCGTCTACGATCTTACCCTGAAAAAGGCTTCCGATCAGTCCGGCATCACGGGCATATCCGGCCGCATGGTCTATGAGTTCAACGGCTCGGCCTGCGAAGGCTATACGGTGAAATTCCGCTTCGTCACCCAGATCGTCACCGCTGACGGCACGAAGCTGACGGACCAGCAGACGACAACTTTCGAGGACGCCGAAGGCAAGACCTTTTCGTTCGTGACGAAATCCTTTTCCGACCAGAACCTCGACAAGGAGGTCAAGGGCATAGCCACGAAAGAGGCCAAGGGCCTGAAGGTCGATATCGACAAGCCCGAAAAGAACAGCGTCGAGCTGGCGACAACCCAATTCCCGACCCAGCATTTGGTCGAATTGATCGGCAAGGCCGAAAAAGGCGAGAATTTTTACGAAACCAACCTGTTCGACGGTTCCGAAGACGCCAACAAGGTGATGACCACCACCGTCGTTGTCGGCAAGAAAACCGATGCCGACAAGGCCGACCCGGAAGCTTCGGCACTGGCAAAGCTCGCCACCGACAAATACTGGCCGGTCGACATCGCCTATTTCGACGACACCAACAAGACCGGCGAAGAGGTTCCGGAATACCGTATCAGCTTCAAGCTGCATGAGAACGGCATCACCCGCGATCTCGTCATGGACTATGGCGACTTCTCGATGACCGGCAAGCTGGTCAACCTGTCGCTGTTCGACCAGACAAAACCTTGTCCCGCCAAATAGTGCCTGTCTAGGCAGCTGATTTGCCACGGCACGGCGTGGTCGTAACGAACGACTTGAACGTGCCGCAATCGTCCCTCAACCTCTTCCAGCGTCCAGGCGCGAGGGGGATCAGCTTGAGCAGGATCGATACGTTCGTCGCGCCGCGGCCCAACCCGGCACTGATCAGGGCCATGACATCCGTCAACCGGATCGTCATGCTGCGCGGCATTCCCGGGTTTCGGGATCTGTTGCCGTTCAATCGCCTGGCCGGTCTGCGCGGCGTCTCAAATGTCCGCCATATCGACTTTCCCGACGCCGATCTTGAGCGGCTGAAGGCCAGTTGCGGGGCAGGGAAGGCGACCTTCATCACGCCCAATCATCCCGAGTTCTTCACCGACTGGATGATCGACAAGGAAATCGTGTCGCAGGTCAGCCCGCTCACGGCCTCATGGGCGACCAATGGTGTCGTCAACGGCCTTGGCCGGCTGATGCAGAAGTTCTGGCTGGCCAACAATCTGATCGCCCAGATTCCCGGCAACAGCGGGGCAGCGAAGGAACACTCGATCGCCTGGGCCTTGAAAGGCCATGGCGTGCTGCTGCATCCCGAAGGCGGCGTCGGCTGGCATGCCAATGTCGTTGCGCCTTTGCTGCCGGGTGCCGTCGAGATGGGACTGGAGGCCCTCAAGCGCGGTCGGGCCACGGATCCCAATTTCAAGGTCTGGATCGCGCCCGTCGTCTGGAAGCTTGCCTTCACCGGCAACGTCGAAGCGGCACTGGCGAAGGAATGCGCCTATGTCGAGAAAAACCTCAAAATAGAACGCCAGGCGACCGACACGCTGCCGCAGCGCATTCACCATGTCTATTCGACACTGCTGGCCCGCGATGAAGCTGCCACCGGCATGCCGTTCGACCAAGGCGCTTCCTATGCCCAGCGTCAGAGGGTTTTGGTCACCGAGCTCAGCCGCCAGCTCGGCAAAAGCATCTCAGCCGACATTGATGTCACCGACATCACCGAGATTCTGCGGCGGGCGCGCCGCTGGCAGCGCGAAAACACTGGCGATGCCGAACGGCAAAGGCAGGTCCGCGCGCTCGTCGATAGGGTTCAGAGGCTGCAACGCGTCGGACCCTGGGCCTGCGCCAATCCGCGCATTAGCCAGGAGGAGATCGCCGAACATCTGAAGCGGATCCGCAACGACTATTGTCGGGGCGGGCTGCGCGACACGATGAACCGATTCGTTCCGCAGCCGGCCGGGCCGCGTTGCGCCCACATCCGGGTGCCGGAGGCACTGGGCTTGCATGAGCATACGGGCTCGATCGACGATGCGGTTGCCGATCTGCACCGTCGCATGCAGGATACAGTCACCAACATCGTCGCCGAGCTTGCAGCCAATGGCGGCTTCATTTTCTATCCGAATCCATTCTATCGTCACTGACATCAGCCGGGCCATGTGGCCGACTGTCGTGACGGATGGAAGGCAGACAGCAAGCTTTATGGCAGCCTATGTCGACGCAGCGATCTGGAACTGGGCCGGCCATCGCTGGTGCCATCTGTTGGCCGACGACACCGACGAGTTGCATCGCTTTGCCGCGCATCTTGGCGTCAAGCGCTCATCCTACCAAGGGCCGCCCAAGACATCGGCGCCGCATTATGACATAACCGGCTTCGAGCGTGACCGTGCGGTGCGGCTCGGCGCCATCGAATGCAGCCGCGAGGAGATCGTCGCGGTCTTCCGGCGGGTGCGGGTGCCGAACGGCAAGATAAAGCGCTGACGGCAGCGCGCGGATCGTCGCACGCCGTACACAGGTCCCACGGCGCTTGCGTTTATCGCGCATCCCCTCTATATGCGCGCTCATTCCACACACGGACTTTGGTGTCTGCCCGGGAGAAATCCGGCTGAAACCTCCGGTGGCGTTCGAGGACAAAGTCCAAAAATGCCTGTGTCCGTGGAGGCTAACCGGAAAGGAACTTTGAATGGCACTGCCTGATTTCAGCATGCGCCAGCTTTTGGAAGCTGGCATTCACTTCGGCCACCAGACCCATCGCTGGAACCCGAAAATGGCGCCCTACATCTATGGCGCCCGCAACAACATCCACATCATCGACCTCTCGCAGACGGTGCCTTTGCTGCACCAGGCGCTGAAGCAGGTTTCCGACACCGTCGCCAAGGGCGGCCGCGTGCTGTTCGTCGGCACCAAGCGCCAGGCGTCCGACATCGTCGCCGATGCGGCACAGCGTTCGGCTCAGTACTACGTCAACTCGCGTTGGCTCGGCGGCATGCTGACCAACTGGAAGACGATCTCGAATTCGATCCAGCGCCTGCGCAAGCTCGACGAGATGCTGGCCGGCGAGGCGCAAGGGTTGACCAAGAAGGAACGCCTGAACCTCGACCGCGAGCGCGAGAAGCTCGACAAGGCGCTGGGCGGCATCAAGGACATGGGCTCGACGCCCGACCTGATGTTCGTGATCGACACCAACAAGGAAGCGATCGCCATTCTCGAGGCCAAGCGCCTCGGCATTCCGGTCGTCGCCATCATCGATTCGAACTGCGATCCGGACAAGATCGACTTCCCGATCCCCGGCAATGACGACGCGGCCCGCGCCATCCAGCTCTATTGCGATCTGATCGCCAAGGCTGCGATCGACGGCATTGCCCGTCAGCAGGGCGCGCTCGGCGTCGACATCGGCGCTTCGATCGAAGCTCCCGTCGAACCGGCGCTCGACCCGGCTCCGGCCCCGGCTGCAGACG
>NZ_RZRW01000464.1:0-4504 GCF_003998745.1 Mesorhizobium sp. M7A.F.Ca.US.014.04.1.1
TAGCTTTCCAGCCAGCGGCGCGCGAGTTCGTTGGCGCGCTGCGGCGCTGTCTTCTCGCCTTCGGCCAGCCACTGCTCGTAGGAATTGTTGTCGGCGATGTTGGAGCGGTAGAAGGCGGTCTGGAAATTGGCCTGGGTGTGGTCGCAGCCGAGATAATGGCTGCCCGGCCCGACCTGGCGGATGGCGTCCATCGCCTGGCCGTTTTCCGACAGGTCGACGCCTTCGGAGAATTTCTGCGTCATGCCGAGCTGGTCGATGTCCATCATGAACTTTTCGTAGCAGGAGGCCAGCCCGCCCTCGAGCCAGCCGGCCGAGTGCAGCACGAAATTGGTGCCGGCCAGGATGGTCGAGTTCAGCGTGTTGGCGCTTTCATAAGCCGCTTGTGCATCCGGAACCTTGGACGCGCAGAGCGAGCCGCCGGTGCGGAACGGCAGGCCGAGACGGCGCGCCAGCTGTGCGGCGCCATAGGAAACCAGCGACGGCTCCGGCGTGCCGAAGGTCGGCGCCCCCGACTGCATCGAAATCGACGAGGCGAAGGTACCGAACAGCACCGGCGCGCCGGGACGGATGAGCTGCGTGAACGACGCGCCGGCCAGCACTTCGGCCAGAACCTGCGTCAGCGTGCCGGCAACCGTCACCGGGCTCATCGCGCCGGCGAGGATGAACGGCGTGACGATGCAGGCCTGGTTGTGGCGCGCATAGACCTTCAGCGCACCGAGCATGGTCTCGTCGAACACCATCGGCGAGTTGGCGTTGATCAGGCTGGTCAGCACCGTGTTGTTCTCGACGAAATCGTCGCCGAACACGATCTTGGCCATGGCGACGGTGTCCTCGGCGCGTTCCGGCGCGGTCACCGAGCCCATAAACGGCTTATCGGAATATTTGATGTGGCTGTAGATCATGTCGAGGTGGCGCTTGTTGACCGGCACATCGACCGGCTCGCATACCGTGCCGCCCGAATGGTGGATCGACGGCGCCATATAGGCGAGCTTAACGAAATTCTGGAAATCCTCGATCGTCGCGTAGCGCCTGACACCGTCGAGGTCACGCACGAAGGGCGGGCCATAGACCGGCGCGAACACGGTGGCATTGCCACCGATCTGCACCGAACGCTCGGAATTGCGGGCGTGCTGGGTGTAGACGGACGGTGCGGTCTTGAGCAGCGAACGGCACAGCCCCTTCGGGAAATGCACGCGCTCGCCCTTGACGTCGGCGCCGGCCTCTTTCCACAGTTGCAGCGCTTCTGCATCGTCGCGGAAGATGATGCCGATCTCCTCGAGCACCGTGTCGGTGTTCTTCTCGATCAGCGCCAGGCCTTCCTCGTCCAGCACCTCGTAAACGTTGATCTTGCGCTTGATGTAGGTGAGCTGCGTGCCCGGGCCTCCGCCCGAACGCGCGGCCCGCCGGGCAGCAGCCCCGCCGCTGGCGCCGCGCCCACGTCGCGCGTTTGACGCTTCCTGATCGACTGCCGCGTGTTCGCTCATGGTGTTCTTCCCTGAATCTGTTCTTGTCTGGAATCCATAGCGGCTGCTCTCGCCGCTTCTTGCCAGATCGTAGCCATGCACCCTATTCGAAACGGCCCGCCAGCGCCAACGCCTGTCGCAAAATCGACAAGAATTCCAAGAGAGTTACGGTCGCTTTCCTTTTGCGGGAAGTCGCAAATCAGCTATGGATACATGCCCTCAGCGGGTTAGGTATGAACGCGAAGATATGTGCCTTGCGACATGGTCGCGATGCCGGCAGGAGCTCGATACAAATGTCCGACGACGAGATCATCCTTTCCGAACTTTCCGACGACGAGTTGGTGCAGCAGATGCACGACGATCTCTATGACGGGCTGAAGGAAGAGATCGAAGAAGGCACCAACATCCTGCTCGAGCGCGGCTGGGCGCCTTACAAGGTGCTGACCGAGGCGCTGGTCGAAGGCATGCGCATCGTCGGCGAGGATTTTCGCGACGGCATCCTGTTCGTGCCGGAAGTGCTGCTTTCCGCCAATGCGATGAAGGCGGGCATGTTCATCCTGCGCCCGCTGCTCGCCGCCACCGGCGCGCCCAAGCAAGGCAAGATGGTCATCGGCACCGTCAAGGGCGACATCCACGATATCGGCAAGAACCTTGTCGGCATGATGATGGAGGGCGCTGGCTTCGACGTCATCGATCTCGGCATCAACAATGCGGTCGAGAAATATCTCGATGCGATCGAACAGCACCAGCCCGACATCATCGGCATGTCCGCACTGCTGACCACGACCATGCCCTATATGAAGGTCGTCATCGACACGATGAAGGAAAAGGGCATCCGCGACGATTATGTCGTGCTGGTCGGCGGCGCACCGCTGAACGAGGAATTCGGCAAGGCCGTCGGCGCCGATGCCTATTGCCGCGACGCGGCGGTGGCGGTCGAGACCGCCAAGGACTTCATGAAGCGCAAGCACAATGTGCGCGCTTCGGCCTGATTGGCCAATTCGGCCTGGACGACAGGAGAAGCCGCGCCCTTGCAGCGCGGCTTTTTTGTTACCAGATGATGAGGTGGCCGCGTGCGGATCAGGGCTTGGTGACGGTGTCCTCGACCGCCTTGGCCGTCGATTTGACATCCCTGCCGACGCCACGGACGGTGTTCGCGCAGGCCGCAAGGGCCAAGGCGCAGGCCAGGATGGCAATCGGCGTGATGCGCAGCAGTTTCATGGACGGTGTCTCCCTCAACAGATAAATTAGCGCCACAACAACGAAGGCCGCTCGACTGGTTCCATGGCCAAGACGCAAAAAACGAAACCGAATCAAGACGACAGGCTGCTCGTCATCGCCTGCGGGATGATTGCGCGCGAAGTTCTGGCCGTCAAGGAACAGCTCGGGCTGGATCACCTCGACCTGACCTGCCTGCCGGCGGAATTCCATTTCTACCCGGACCGCATCGCACCGGCCATGGACAAGGCGATCGAAAAAGCCAAGACGGAAGGCTACAGCAACATCTTCGTCGGCTATGCCGATTGCGGCACCGGCGGTCTGCTCGACCGCATCTGCGAGAAGCATGGCGTCGAGCGCATGGCCGGCCCGCATTGCTTCGCCTTCTACCAGGGCATGGAGGCCTATGCGAAAGTCGCAGACGACGACATGATGTCGTTCTACATGACCGACTTCCTCTGCCGGCAGTTCGACGCTTTCTTCATGAAACCGCTCGGCCTCGACAAGCACCCGGAGTTGATCAAGGACTATTTCGGCAATTACGAGAAGCTGATCTACCTCGCCCAGACCAACGATCCGGAACTCGACAAGGTCGCCGAAAAAGCCGCCAGAATGCTCGGTCTCGTCTATGAACGCCGCGCCACCGGTTATGGCGACCTGACGGCCGGGATGGCGCAGGCGGCTGCAGGCGCCTGAAGCAATTCTTGCCCCGCGATGACTCAAGGCTAGATGACAGGCCGCCGTGGACGGGTAAGGTGTGCGCCACAAGCAAACAGACTGCCAGCCATGGAAACGCACTGATGACCCCTCGCCTCTTGATAGCTGCACTCGGCCTCCTCTGTTTGGCCCTGCCCGCCCATGCCGACGGCGAGATACAGAAACTCATCACCCCGGCCGACAAGACGCGGCTCGACAAATATGGCGAGACCCGCAAGGCAGCCCTTGCCGAGGCGAAGACAGGCAACCCGGCCGAGGTCAAGCAACTCGATGCCCTGTTGGCAAAGCCGCTGGTGGCCTTTTCCGACAAGGACCTGACCGGCAACTGGCAGTGCCGCACCATCAAGGCCGGCGGACCTTTGCCGCTCGTCATCTATGGCTGGTTCAAGTGCAAGGTGACCGATGACGGTTCCGGCTGGCGGCTGGAGAAGATCAGCGGCTCGCAGCGCACCAGGGGCCGTTTCTTCGACGATGGCGAGAAACGCGCGATCTATCTCGGCTCCTTCTATGTCAACAGCGATCCGGCAAAGCCCTATGGCAGCGGTCCGCAAACCGACCAGGTCGGCTACGCCTTCCGCAACAGCGCCAAGGAATGGCGCATCGAATTTCCGGCGCCCTACTATGAATCGAAGCTCGATATCATCGAATTCAAGCGCTGACTGTGTATCGAAGAGCTGATCACCAAGGATTAACCCGGACACCCTAGCATCCCGTCTATTGTCGAGAAGGGTTGCTTGGAGGGGGCAAGATCCATGGCAGCATCAGAATCCAATACGCGTCCGATCGTGGTCGTCACCGGAGGCGGCCAGCATGTCTGGGCTATGATCAATGCGATCGCCGACCGCGTAGGTCCTGTCAGCGTCGTCCTCGAAACGCCTGAATCCAAAAAGCAATTGCTGCGTGGCCGGGCTCGCCGCCAAGGCTGGATTTCCGCCATCGGCCAGCTTGGCACGATGGTACTGAGTAGGTTGGGCAAGCGATTCCTGGCCGGCCATAGCGCGCGACTGATTGCCGAGGAGAAGCTGGAGGTTGAGCCGCGACCAGGCCAGGAGATCATCCCGGTAGCCTCGGCCAATGGGCTTGAGTGCCTGCAGGCGATCCAGAAG